>JAUNJC010000129.1 GCA_030523195.1 Oscillospiraceae bacterium | reverse complement strand
CCTATGCCATAAAGAAAGAAAATACCAACTGCTTTTTCGTAGAGCCAGATATCTGGACACTTCTTTATCAGATGGAAAGTATCGCCAAAGAAGCAGGAGCAGAAATTCTGCCGGAAATTCATGAACATTATACGATTCCGATGAAGATAGCGGAGAAGGGATTTTGGATTTATGACTTTGCACTTCCTGTCATGACGCTGCATGCATTATATAACCATACAGGTGTTTATCTGAAACAATGGCTGGAACGCTGTCCGATGCGGCAGTTTACCACATTGGATACCCATGATGGTATTGGTATCGTGGACGTGAAGGACTTATTGCCAGATGAAGAAATTGACAAGGTAAAGGAACAGATGTATAAACAGGGTGCAAATGTCAAGAAGATTTATAGTTCTGAGGCGTATAACAATTTGGATATCTATCAGGTCAATACAACCTATTATTCTGCACTGGGGAATCATGATGATGCCTATCTGCTGGCGAGAGCGATTCAGTTTTTTGCACCGGGCATTCCGCAAGTTTATTATGTGGGGATGCTTGCTGGCAGCAATGATATTGATTTGATGGAGCGTACGAAAAATGGTCGGGACATCAATCGGCATTACTATAGTGTAGAAGAAGTTGCGGAGGAACAGAAGCGTCCTGTCGTACAGAAGTTGAAGGCATTGATGGAATTGCGGAACAGCCATCCGGCATTTTCACTGGATGGAGAGATTGCGGTAACTGCGGAAGGGAGTCGGCTGCAAATTATTCGCACCTATCAATCTCATAAAATTGTATTGGATGCCGATCTTTCTAATTATGCATTTGAAATTCGATAAATGCATATCATAGTGATTCGCATCGTATGCAAACGAAAAAAATCGTTTCATGCGATGCGAATTGTATATACAATCAAAGTGAAGGAGCGTATGATTATGGCAATACAAGTGAAAGAGGGAAAAGAAACACTGTTTACCATTCAGACGAAACATACCACTTATCAGATGAAAACAGATGCTTATGGTGTATTGCAGCATCTCTGGTATGGGGCAACTATAAAAGGTGATATGTCTTATCTACTGGATTATCCGGATGTTGGATTTTCTGGGAATATTTACGAAGCGGGAAATCAGAGAACGTATTCTCTGAACACATTGCCACAGGAATATGCTTGTGAAGGAGTTGGAGATTACCGGATTTCGGCGGTGGCTGTCACTCATGCTGATGGCAGTAATGCACTGGATTTACGCTATCAATCCTATACCATTAAAAAAGGAAAGTATGCGATTCAGGGACTTCCGGCAGTTTATGCAGCAGAAAAAGAGGCAGAAACATTAGAAATCGTACTCAAAGATACTGCTTCTTCTGTACAAGTAACGTTGCGATATGGTGTGCTGCCGGAATTGGATGTTTTGACACGTTGTGTTTCAATTTCCAATCTGGGGGATACAACAGTACAGTTGACCAAAGCTGCCAGTCTTTGCTTGGATGTTCCATATGGAAAATGGGAGTGGATGCATTTCTATGGCAGACATGCAATGGAACGGATACCGGAACGGATGCCGTTGTTGCATGGAATTCAAGAAAGCTCCAGTACAAGAGGAACTTCCAGTCATCATCAGAATCCGAGTGTTTTACTTTGTTCACCAGATTGTACTGAAACAAGTGGAAGTTGTATAGGAGCTGTATTTTTGTATAGTGGTAGTTTTCAGACGAAAATAGAATATGACCAAATGCGGCAAACTCGCTTGATAATGGGACTGCATCCAGATTTGTTCCGTTGGGAATTAAAACCGCAGGAGACATTTGATACACCGGAAGTTTTGTTTTCCTACAGTGAAAATGGTATGGAGACGCTTTCCCATCGATTCCATAAAGCAATTCGGGAACATGTTTGTCGTGGCAAATATCAGCTTGCGGAACGTCCGATTTTAATTAACAATTGGGAAGCAACTTATTTCGATTTTAATGAAGAAAAAATCCTGCATATTGCACAGGAAGCCGCAAGACTGGGCGTAGATATGTTGGTACTGGACGATGGCTGGTTTGGCAAGCGAGAGGATGACAATTCCGGATTGGGTGACTGGTTTGTAAATGAAAAGAAATTAAAGGGTGGTCTGGACAGCTTGGTTTCTAAGATTAAGGCATTGGGTATGAAGTTTGGTATCTGGTTTGAACCGGAAATGGTTTCAGAAGACAGTGACTTATATCGGTGCCATCCGAATTGGGCAATCGAAATTCCGGGCAGAAAACCAATGCGTGGACGGTATCAATTGTTATTGGATATGACCAATCCAGATGTGCAGGAATACTTATATGAGAGAATTTCTGACATTCTGAGCAGTACCGATATTTCTTATGTCAAATGGGATATGAACCGTAGTATCAGTGACTGGTATACTGCTTTGCTGCCGGCAGAACGGTTGGGAGAAATGCCGCATCGATATGTATTAGGTATTTATGCATTGTTGGAACGGTTGACATCTGCGTTTCCAAATGTATTATTTGAAGGATGCAGTGGCGGCGGCGGTCGATTTGATGCAGGAATGCTATATTATTGTCCGCAGATTTGGTGTAGTGATGATACGGATGCTTATGAGAGAACCATTATTCAGTATGGAACATCGTTCTTTTATCCTACTTCAACAGTTGGTTCACATGTATCTGTCGTACCAAATCATCAGACCGGTCGTATTACTCCAATGAAAAGTCGTGCTGTGACTGCAATGGCAGGCAGTTTTGGATATGAGTTGGATTTGAATTTGCTTTCTGAAGCTGAAAAAGAAGCCGTACAGCAACAAATTCAACAATTCAAGCAGTATGGTTCATTGATTCACAATGGAAAATATTATCGCCTAAGCAATCCAATGGAGAGCAATTATGCAGTTTGGGAATTTGTTTCAGAAGATCAGAAAGAAGTGCTGGTGCAAGGGATGATTTTCCGAACAGAAGCCAATATGGTGCGATATTGTGTACCACTGCGAGGTCTGGATAAAAATTGCATATATCGGTTGAAAGATGGAACCAGTTATTCCGGTAGTGCATTGATGAAGGGTGGGATTCTTCTGCCAAAGTCGTGGGGCGATTACTATCCAGTGTCTCTGTACTTTGTAGGTGAGTAAAAGTATATTTTGTTGTAAAAAGCAGCTGTTTTCTATTTAGAGAGCAGCTGCTTTTTATTATTTTCTGGATGATATAAGAAAGAGATACAGTCAGCAAACAATGTGAAGTAATGCTGCATTGCCGTTTAATTTGCTGTCGGCACAGTTTGCCGGAAGAAACAGACAGTCTCCCTTTTGAAATGAAAGCGTATTTCCTACACTTTGTAGGATTCCATTGCCATCAATGCACAACAAGACTTGAAAAACATTCTGATTTGGAAAGACATCATGTAAATCACAAGTTGTTTGTATTGTGAGTAGTGTTGTGCAGAAATAGGGGCAGTTGCATAGACATTGTTGCCGATATCCGTTTTTTTGCATGACAGGTTGTTTGGTCTGTGGGGGTAGAGCTGTAGAAATCTGCATGACAGCCTTTGCTTTTTCAATATGCAGCGGTCGTTTGTTTCCTTGTGCATCGGTTCGTTGATAATCATATAAACGATAGGTGAGATTGGAAGATTGTTGAATTTCTGCTAACACAATCCCTGCTCCAATGGCATGAACTGTACCAGCAGGAATTAGAAAAACATCGCCTTTTTGGACTGGAATTTTTTGTAGACAATCTTCTATTGTACCATTCTCTAAATAAGAATTTAATTGCATTGGATGGATTGGTTTAGAAAAGCCATAGATCAGAGAAGCTCCTGCTTTGGCATCCAGTATATACCACATTTCCGTTTTTCCATTTTGTTCGTTTTCATATCGTTTTGCATAGGCATCATTAGGATGAACCTGTACAGACAAATTTTTTTCAGCATCAATCAATTTGATTAAAACGGGAAGATTCCCCTTTGCATTGGCATATTTCCCAAGATAATCTGGATGCTGCCGCAATATTTCTGACAGGAGTTGTCCGGTATGGATACCGGAAGCAATTGTACTGCAACCATCTGGATGTGTAGAGCATTCCCACGTTTCTGCCAACGGCTGCAAGGGAATCTGTTTATTAAAAAGAGTTCGCAGTCGATTGCCGCCCCATAAATAATTTTTTCCTGCTGGATGCAGCAGAAAAGGTATAGGCTTTATCATGTGCACAGTCCCCCTTATTTGAACTAAGATGTAGGCTTTTTGTTTTCTATCATATCATATCTTTGAGAAAATTGCAACCATTTCTCTGAAACTCCATAAAACAAGTGCAGATATATGATTAATATTTATATAAAAATATTATGTATTAAAAGGAACTTTAAAATTTTCTTGACAAGCAGTCCTTGCTATGCTATACTGTAGGTGTAGCAGTTTGGGTGCAACACCTGTACAAAAATCATAGAAAAGAGGAATTGGAATATGGATAAGAAAAAAGCAAGCATTGCTGTCATAACAGCAGTTGTTGTTCTTGCAGCAGTTGGTGGTGGATTTTGGTGGTGGCGAAGCAAAGAAGCAAATGCCACGACAGAAACCGTAGTTTATGTCAGTACGGTAGCAGAGCAGAATGCTGCTAATCCAGATTTGACAACTATGTGTTTCAGTGGCGTGACAGAATCACAGGAAACCAAAGAAATTAAGGTCGATACCACTAAAACCATTTCAGAAATTTATGTTAAAGAGGGAGATAGCGTCAAAAAAGGTACTCCACTTTTTTTATATGATGTAGAATCCATGCAGTTGGATTTGGAACAAGGAAAAATTGAAGTAGAACAGCTGGAAAATGAGATTTCCTCTTATCAGGAGCAAATTCGACAGTTAGAAGCAGAGAAAGCAGAGGCAGATGCAGATCAGCAGCTTTCTTATACCACACAAATTCAAACTCTGCAAACCAGTATTGACAAAGCAGAATATGATATTAAGGTGAAAAATATTTCTTTGCAAAAACAGCAAAATGCAATTGACAATGCAAACGTGACAGCAGAAATGGATGGTATTATAAAAACTGTCAAAACACCAGAGTCTATGCAAGCAGATGGAACAGATGTCATTATGACCATTACAGCAAGCGGAAATTATCGAATTAAAGGCACACTTAGTGAACAGCAGCTTGGCCAAATTATGACAGGGCAGCGGATGATAATTCGTTCTAGAGTAGATGCCAATCAGTGTTGGTCTGGTGAAGTAACGGAAATTGGGACTGAAGCAGAACAGGATGACAATAATAACATGATGTACTTTGATGGCGGTTCCGATAATACAGCTTCTAAATATGCATTTTATATTAAGCTAGACAGTGCAGAGGGGCTGTTGCTTGGACAACATGTACTGATTGAGCCGGACATTGGACAGAACAGCGGACATAATGGCATCTGGATTTATAGTGACTATCTGATTTGGGAAGGCGAACAGGCGTATATTTGGATATCCAATGAAAAAAATGAGTTGGAAAAGAAAAAAGTTGAAATTGGAGAAACTGATGA
>JAUNJC010000128.1 GCA_030523195.1 Oscillospiraceae bacterium | reverse complement strand
GGCAAGATACGCAGAGTGATGCCCAGCTATTTAAGTTCGTGGACAACGGCGATGGTACTTACACCATTACGACAAAAGTGACAGAAGACAAAAGCTGTGTAGCAGTAGAATCTGACTCCACCGAATCCGGAGCAAACATTGTCCAGTGGACATGCAGCGGAAAGGATTCCCAAAAGTGGATTGCAGAAATCGATACCATCAAAGATGGAGCAGTTCTGGATGAATCTGCCTGCTATATGCTGAAAAACGTAAACAGCGGTCTATACATGGAAGTCAAGGACGGTGCGGCGCAGGCAGGTGCCACTGTCCAGCAATGGGAGGCAAACGGAGCAGCGGCTCACAACGTATGGCACGTGAAAAAAATCAACTGGGGCTATTACTACGTATATTCCGCTCTGGGAGATGGCGAAAGCTTTGTGCTGAATGTTAACAACAGCAGCAATGCTGCGCCGCTGACCATCGAGGAAAATAACAAACAGAATACACGATATTTCAAATTCGTAGACAACGAAGATGGGACATATACCATTGTGACTAGAGTCTCTATGGATCTGTCCTGTGTGGAGGTTGCCAGTGCTGCAACCAACGGCGGTGCCTTGGTACAGCAGTGGGCATGGAACGATCACGACTGCCAGAAATGGGTACTGGAAAAAGTAGACTATACCCTGCCGTCTCAGATGACGACAACCACAGTTACCACCATCACAACGACAAAACCGACTGAAACCACTACCATTCCCACCACTACAACAGCAAAACCAACCGAAACTACCACGGTTTCCACCACTACAACGGCAAAACCAACCGAAACTACCACGGTTTCCACCACATCCAACCTAGAAGAGCTGCCGCAGTACGGCGATGTCAATTTGGATGGTGTAATTGATTTGCGAGATGCAATTGTAATGAATAAATATCTGGCAGGCAACATCACCCTGTCCCAAACGGCACTCAAAAACGGAAACTGCAATGCAGATCAAAACACAAATGAAGAAGATGCCAATATTTTGATACAATTTGTAATTATGCAAATTGAACAATTACCGTATCTGGATTAAAATTAAAGCAAATTCCGCCAAGGGAACTGTTTTCCCCCTCTTTTCAGCAAAAAATAATTTCTTCTTGGCGGATTTCACTTGTTTTTTATTTGGCGTTGTGCAATGTGACAGAAAATCAGAGGGATTTTTTTATATGCCAATTTTCAAAAAGCGGTTGCCATTTTTTTAATCTTATGATATAATAAAACCAAACGGGATGTGCGGATTCATGATTGCACCAGTTCCCGTCTGAATACGAATCATAGAAAGGAATCTGTTATGAAATTTGGACATTTCGACGACGTAAATAAGGAATACGTCATCCAGAATCCGAAGACCCCGTATCCGTGGATCAATTACCTGGGTACACAGGCGTTCTTCTCCCTTATCTCCAACACCGCCGGCGGCTATCACTTCTATAAAGATGCTCGCCTCCGCAGAATTACCAGATACCGTTATAACAATGTACCGGTTGATATGGGCGGTCGTTATTTCTACATCAAAGACAACGATACCATCTGGTCACCGGGCTGGGCTCCTGTGAAAACCGATTTGGACAGCTATGAATGCCGTCATGGCATGGGCTATACCATTATTACTGGTAAGAAAAACGGTCTGTCCGCAGAAGTTACGTTCTTCGTTCCGCAGGACTACAACGGCGAAATTCAGAGCGTTGTCCTCAAGAATGAAAGCAGCGAAACAAAAACATTCCAACTGTTCTCTTTCGTAGAATGGTGTCTCTGGAATGCACAGGATGACTCTACTAACTTCCAGCGGAATTTCAATACCGGCGAAGTGGAAATTATAGATTCTACCATCTTCCACAAGACAGAATATAAGGAAAGAAGAAATCACTTTGCATTCTATACTGTAAATGACACCATTGACGGCTACGATACCGATAGAGAATCTTTCCTCGGTCTGTACAATGGTTTTGAAAATCCGCAGGTCGTTGCTGCCGGCAAGGCTTCCAACTCCGTTGCAGACGGCTGGTCGCCCATTGCCTCCCACTATAAGGAAATCACACTTGCTCCGGGCGAATCCAAGCAGTTGGTCTTCATTCTGGGCTATGTAGAAAATCCAGTAGAAGAAAAGTTCAATGCAGATGGTTCTATGAACAAGTCCAGAGCCTATGCAATGATGGAACAGTACAACACACCGGAAAAGGTAGCAGCTGGTCTGGCTGCCCTCAAGGAAATGTGGGATAATCTGCTGTCCAAGTATACTGTTAAGACACCAGATGATAAGATGAACCGGATGGTCAACATCTGGAATCAGTATCAGTGCATGGTTACCTTCAACATGTCTCGTTCTGCTTCCTACTTTGAAAGCGGTATCGGTCGTGGAATGGGCTTCCGGGACTCCAATCAAGACTTGCTGGGCTTTGTTCATCAGATTCCAGACCGTGCAAGAGAACGTCTGATTGATCTGGCTTCCACCCAGTTTGAAGATGGCGGATGCTATCACCAGTATCAGCCACTGACCAAGAAGGGCAACAACGAAATCGGCGGCGACTTCTCCGATGACCCGCTGTGGATGATTCTGTCTGTTGCTGCTTATATCAAGGAATCCGGTGACTACAGCATTCTAGATGAAATGGTACCGTATGACAACGATGACAGCAAGGCAAAGACCATGATGGATCACCTCGAAAAGAGCTTCTACCATGTATTTGAAAACGTTGGTCCACACGGACTGCCGCTGGCAATGCGGGCTGACTGGAACGACTGTATCAATCTATCCTGCTTCTCTTCCGAACCGGGTGAATCGTTCCAGACCTCTACTTCTCCGAAGTACGGCGAGGAAAAATACTCTAAAGTGGCAGAATCTATGATGGTAGCAGCGTTGTTTACCTATGCAGGTCCGTCCTATGTGGATATGTGCCGCATAAAGGGAGACACCGCTGGTGCAGAAAAGGCACAGGCTGCCGTTGACCAGATGAAGAAGAATATCATGGATTACGGCTGGGACGGCGAGTGGTTCCTGCGTGCATATGATGACTTCGGCAATAAGATGGGCTCTCACGAATGCGAAGAAGGCAAGATCTTTATTGAACCGCAGGGCTTTGCCGTTATGGGTGGCTGCGGCAAGGAAACTGGTGCAGACCTGAAAGCACTGGAATCTGTAGATAAGTGGCTGAACTCTGAACACGGTCTGAGCCTGAATCAGCCGGCATTTACAAAGTATTATATCGAATACGGTGAAATCTCCACCTATCCAGCTGGCTATAAGGAAAATGCAGGTATTTTCTGTCACAACAATGCATGGATTATCTGTGCAGAGGCATTTGTTGGTCATGGTGACAAAGCATTTGAATATTACAGCAAGATTGCACCGGCTTACAGAGAAGACAAGTACTCTGATCTGCATAGAACCGAACCATATGTATATGCACAGATGATTGCTGGCAAGGATGCAAAGCGGCACGGCGAAGCAAAGAATAGCTGGCTGACTGGTACCGCAGCATGGAACTTTGTAGCGGTTTCTCAGTACATTCTGGGTATCATTCCGGATTGGAATGGTCTGAAAGTTGACCCGTCCATTCCGCACGAATGGGATGGCTTTACCGTTTCCAGACAATTCCGTGGCTGTACTTACGAAATTACCGTTAAGAACCCGAACCACGTTTGCAAGGGAATTGTATCGGTAACAGTAGACGGCAAGGCAATCGAAGGAAATGTACTGCCGGTATTTGACGGCGGTGTACATACTGTTGAGGTTGTAATGGGCTAATCTGCCTTTTCAGAATTGGAAAAATAGGAAAAAGCGTTGCGGCACAGAATCCTCTGTTGCGGCAGCGCTTTTTTTGGAGAGAAATGAGAAAATCACTTTGAAACCGACCGGCAAAAGCCATGTAAATCAATGTTTAGATTTCTCAGGGAAAACTTGTCCGAATTGTCCGGCAGATTCGCTTCGCTGTCTGCCTGTGTCACGAAAATTCATTTTCGGATTTCTTAGGGAAAACTTGTCTGAATCGTCGGGCAGATTCGCTTCGCTGTCTGCCTGTGTCCGCTGTCCGCCGTTGTACGTTGTACGAATTTGCAGCCGTTCTTCTCTCCATTTCTGTATTTTGTATTGTTTTGTTTTTTTAGATGGCGGACAGCGATTTCCTCTTAGATTTCAATTTTTTCTGATTGCAACGTTTGTTAAGGGGAACAGCTTGTTCCCCTTAACAATCCCTTTCCGCCAAGCTGCGCCAGCTTGACCGCAGTTGCCTACGGCATGCAGCATTTTCCCATTCTGCTAATATCATCAAATCAAATCAGCGAAAGGAATTATCACATGGAACGTTTTATTTTCGACACCCATAGTCACTACACCGACCCTGCCTTTGATGCGGATCGGGATGCCATTTTACAGGCTCTCCCAACAGGCGGTGTCGCACATGCCATGCTGGCAAGTGTGGATGCTGCGGACACCGAAAAAAATCTTGCCCTCACAGAACAGTATGATTATCTCCTCGCCGCAGCCGGTACACATCCAGAAAATTTACCCGCAAATCCAGTACAGGAACTGGAACGCATTGCAGCCCTCTCTCAGCATAAAAATTGCTATGCCATTGGAGAAATCGGCTTAGATTACCACTATGAAGGATATGATAAAGCAGCCCAGATTGCCCTATTTCAGGAACAGCTAACTTTGGCAAAGGAACGAAATTTGCCAGTGATTGTACATATTCGGGATGCCACAGCGGATGCCCTGCAAATTCTGAAAGACCGCAAACCAAAGGGCGTGGTACACTGTTTCAGCGGCAGTGCAGAAACCGCAGAAGAGATTTTAAAATTGGGAATGTACATTGGTTTTACTGGTATTCTGACCTTTAAAAATGCAAAAAAAGCACTGCGTGCCTTGGCAGTCATTCCAAATGACCGGTTTGTACTGGAAACCGACTGTCCCTATATGGCACCCGTTCCTTATCGTGGAAAACGATGCGACAGTCGCATGATTGTAGAAACCGCAAGGGCAGCCGCTGCTGTAAAAAATCTGACCGTGGAGCAAATTTTGCAAAAAACCCTGGAAAATGGAAAACAATTATATGCTTATTCTTAATGTAGTGTAGCAATCCTTCATCAAAAATAAAATTATAATAAAATAGAAACAAAATAATGAGACAAAATCAGTAGATTAGACTTGAAATTTGTGGTATACTGTTTGCATGTAGGTTTTTTTATCGTGAACGTCAAAAAAATTTGTCGTTCACGATAGCATAAAATTCAGAAATAATAGGGGGTATTTTTCATGTTTTGCAAGAATTGCGGTGCTCCACTGACACCGGAAAAACGGTTTTGCAGCCGCTGTGGAACAGCCGTAGAACCTGAAACACCTGTGACACTGGAAGCAAAAGTGGAGCTGACACCAAATTCAACACCAGTTACACCAGATGCACAGCCAACAGCAGCAGTACAACAGACTGCACCAAATCCAGATCAAACTACACCAACGGCAGCGGTACAACAGAC
>JAUNJC010000127.1 GCA_030523195.1 Oscillospiraceae bacterium | reverse complement strand
TGGGATTATTACTGCCAATGAAAGCGATTTGATGCCTTTATCTGTATAATATATAATTCAGTCAGTTTGCAATTCCAAACTGTTCACCAAGAAAAACAATGGCATTTTTTATTCCAGCATAGGAAAGAATGTCATTGATTTTTTCTAATTCCAATAGATTGTGTTTGACCTTCCATGCTTGACGTTCGTCTGTTAATGTTTCAAAATAGGTTTGAAGCATATTTTTTCACCTCACTCTTATTTTACCGCATTTTTCTCTTATTGACTACTGGTTTTATTTTTTCATGCGTAAGCCCTGGTTTTGGCTTCCAGTCTCTTGCAAATTTCTTCAGAATGGTGTATACTTGTATGCATAGGACAACACTCCTTTAAGTTAATGTGGGTCACAAGCATATTATAACTCTTTTTGGGGCTGTTGCCCTATCTTTTTTTGCACTTTTTTCAGGTGCTCATTTATAGATAATAAGCAAAAACAAAAAACATGGGCAGGAAATAAATTTCACTTCAAAAAAACTTTCCACGCCCATAAAGGATTCTCCTCAACTCTGTTTAGAGGGATTCGCCACATGGAGGAATGGACGGCGGTTGTACTTCTGTGAATGGTGTATCAGAAAAGGGGATCAATTTACAAATTCTATTGCATTTGCGTGCTATGCTGCAAATGGAAGGGTACACCGTTGTTGTAACAAGAGATACTGACTGCTCTATTCATGATGAAGGCGTTGAGGGAATTGCCAATCAGAAGAGTTCTGATATGGACAATCGATTGGAATTATTTAATCAGTATGATAATGCTGTCTGCCTTTCTATTCATCAGAATCAGTTTCCAGATTCTGCTTATAGCGGTGCACAGATGTTCTATTCCAATACGAATCGGGAAAATAGTATTCTTGCCCAAACAATGCAAGATGCCTTTGTTGCACAACTTCAGCCGGAGAATCAACGGGAGATTAAACAGTGTGGAAAAGAGCTTTTTCTTTGTTACTTTAGCGAAAATCCGACAATTATGGCAGAATGTGGTTTCCTTTCCAACCCAGAAGAGGCGGCTTTGTTGGAATCCGAAGAGTATCAGCAAAAAGTTGCTTTTACATTATTTGATGGTTTGAATCAGTATCTTGCGAAAAGGCAAATGAAAGCAGGGTGAGTTGCTTGATTGCAATTTGCGGGGCAATCAAAAGCTGATTCGCAGTTTTTGGAGTGAATTAATCAAAATGCATGATGTGATGCATGGCTTCTCGTTGTCATGGTATAATAATACGTTCCGTAGACCTGTCAAATATGGCAGGTCTTACTTTTATTAAAATATTCTATATTTTACATTTTTGATTAAATATGATTGGTTTCTTTAAAAAAATCTTGACTTTTTCAGTTGATTTTGCTATACTAAGAAAGTAAGGGAAATTGTTTCCTGCCTTGTTTTTTCATATCAATTGAAGGAGGTTATCAGAAACATGATGAAAAAAAACAAAAGGATGTTTGCTTATCTGGCAGCAGCTGTAATGGTCGTGACAAGCACAGCATTTCCGATGCCAGCTATGGCTGCACCGGAAGAATTGATGAACAGTACCTTTGAAGAAGGCTATGGTGCGTGGAAGGGTGTCGGTTCAACCATCCAAATTACTTCGGATTATGCACACAGCGGTGAAAAATCGTTGTATGTCTCCGGCAGAACAGCAAGCTGGGGAGCACCCAGATGTTCGCTTTCCGGTATTGCCATGGCTGGGCAAACTTACAGCTTTTCTGCATATGCTATGTTTGCAGATGGCAGTGATTATCAAAACATGGCACTTAAACTGCTTTATACAGATAGCAGCGGACAAGATCAATACAAGGATATTAAAAATGCTAACGTGAAAAAAGGGGAGTGGACAGAACTGAGTGGTTCATTTTCCATTCCACAGAATGTTTCTAATATCATTTTGTATGTAGAAATGCCCGGTGCCGGCACAGATCAATGTTATTATGTTGACGATGTGACTGTCAATGGCGAACGAGTAGAAATACAATACGAAACAGAGTACAACAATAATTTTGATGATGGGACAACACAGGGTTGGATCGGAAGAGGTGCTGCTACCGCAGAGGTTACAAACCAAGAAAGTCACAGTGGTGATTATAGTCTGTATATCAGTGGCAGAACGCAGCTTTGGAATGGTGCCACAATCAATAAGTCTGATATGCTGGAGAGTGGTGGATATTATTCTCTGGGTTGCTATGTCATGTACAATGAAGATAAATGGTCTGATCAACAACGATTCTCCATCAATTTGCAATATGATATGGATGGCAAAGAGAATTATTATACGATTGCAACGGTTACTGCCAACAAGGGAGAGTGGACATATGTCGGTAGTGAATTGACCATTCCGGAAGGGGCTGTCAACTGTTCTGTCTATATTCAAACAGGTTATGTTTCTACACCGGCAGAACAGGATTTGATGAATTTTTATGTAGATGACTGTACAGGAAAACGGCTGCCGGATCCGGCAATTCAAGACAATATTGCTTCTTTAAAAGATGTTTACAGTGATTATTTCAAGCTGGGCTGTGCTAGCACAGAGTCTGAATTGACACAGCAGGCAGCAAAGGACTTGATCAACAAGCATTACAATAGCTTGACACTTGGCAATGAACTGAAGCCAGAAAGCATTCTGGATCAGGCAGCAAGTATTGCCTATCTGAATCAAAATGGTGACCAGACACATCCGCAGATTTCATTGAAGGGTGCAGACAAGCTGTTGAAATTTGCAGCAGAAAATCACATTCCTGTGCGGGGGCATGTTCTGGTATGGCACAGTCAAACACCAGATTGGTTCTTTAAGGAGAACTATGACGAAAATGGTGCATGGGTGACACCAGAAGTCATGGATCAGCGTCTGGAAAATTATATTAAAATTGTAATGGAAACACTTGCAGCGGAATATCCAGATGTAGAATTCTATGCATGGGACGTTGTCAATGAAGCTGCTTCAGATGCCGGAACGATACGGGAAGCTGGTTCCAATCATGTCAAGAACGGACAGTCTGCATGGGTACAGGTTTACGGTGACCAGTCCTACATCATGAAGGCATTTACATATGCCAGAAAGTATGCACCGGTAGGCTGTAAACTGTTTTACAATGATTATAATGAATACAGTACTGCAAAGATGAATTATATTGTCAGTGATATTTTGACTCCATTGGTGGAGAAGAACCTGATTGACGGTATGGGAATGCAGTCTCATATTTCGATGAGTACCCCAACCATAGAACAGTACCGAAAAGCAATTCAGACTTATTCTGACTTGGGACTGGAAATTCAGATAACAGAGTTGGATGTTTCCCAAAAATCCAATGCTGTATCAGATCAATTAGAACTGGCACAGCGGTATCAGGATTGCTTCAAACTGTACAAGGAAATGAAGGACAGCGGTGTGAATCTGAGTGCTGTTGTCCTTTGGGGAATTACCGATTCTACCAGCTGGATTGGTGGTTATCCACTGTTGTTTGATAAGGACTATCAGGCAAAGGATGCATTTTATGCAGTGGCAGACACGGATTCAGAAGTTGCTCAGATTCAGACCATGAATGCGTATCAGTATGACGGTACGGAGGATGATTTGGAACGGGCATTGGAAATGCAAACGCCACAGAACTTGCAGCGTCTGAGTGAAAATGATATATATCCATCTGATATGACCTTTAAAGCTGCATGGAACGAAGACGGTATGGTAGTACGAGTTTATAATGTTGATGCATTTGTAAATAGCATTGCTGTATATGGCAGCACAGAAGAGCAGGAAGGGGAATTATTAGCGACCATAAACGATATTGATGCAGAGGATTATGTAGATATTTCTGTACCATTGACAGGTAAAGTTGGCAGTACTGTTTATTTGGATTTGATTGCAGAGTCTTACGGTAGTGTTTGGGTAAAACAGGACGATGGTTCTCTGATTGATCACTCATTCCACCATGTTTATACATGGAATGACACTGAGTATGCAGCACAGTTGCTGACGGATGTTATTATGATCAAACAGAAGCCGACCTGCGGCATTGTTACGCTGAAAGCACAGCCAAAGTATGCAGAGGCTGTCAAGGGAACGCCTACCATTGACGGTACAATAGATGCTGTTTGGGCAGATGCACCTATCATAGATGTAAATACATTTAGTATGGGAAGCAATGCGGCAACAGGACAGGCAAGAGTTTTGTGGGATAAAGACAATCTCTATGTACTAACAGAAGTGACTGACCCAGTTCTGAGCAAATCCAGTGCCAATGCTTATGAGCAGGATACGGTAGAAGTTTTCTTTGATGAGAATAATCATAAGACAGAATCCTATGAAACAGATGACTTACAGGCACGTGTCAATTACGATAATGAGAAAACCATTACAGATGGACTTTCTACAGATCGTTTTGTATCTGCAACAGCAAAGACAGCAAATGGTTATCTGGTGGAAATGGCAATTCCATTCAGTATTGCACCATTTAGCAATGGACAGGTGATTGGCTTTGATGTACAAGTCAATGATGATGGCACAGGCGATGGGAAACGTACTGGTATTGCAAACTGGAATGACCTGACTGGTATGGGATATACCAGCACAGCCGGTTATGGCGTTCTAAAATTGACAGGAGATAGCATGGGAACTGGTACAACTACAACGACAAGTAGTGGAACTACTACAACTACTACAATAACAACGACGAAACCTTCCAATGTTATTTATGGAGATGTAAATTTGGATGGCAAGGTAGATTTGACAGATGCGATCACTATGAATAAGTACATGGCAGGCGTAATTACAGAACTGACACCTGTACAATTTGCAAATGCAAATTGCGATATTTCAGATGGTACGGATAACGTGAATGAAGATGATGCAGCAGCTTTGACCAATTTTGTTATTATGTTGGAGGAAGCTTTGCCGGTAAATAACGCAAGTACAAATTAAGCAATTATTTTTTGTTCTAAAAAATGAAAATAGGCTGTACAATAATTTTAATATTGTACAGCCTATTTATAATAATATAAATTAATAAAATAATTTATATTATTATTGATTAATATTTCTTATTGTCATAATAGTATTCTCAGGAAGATGGATAGTTAAATTTTTCTGATTTTTTTAAAAAAACACTTGACAGATTTTTGATTTTGTTGTATAATAAAATCAATGCCGCTGTGGTGGAATAGGCAGACACAAGGGACTTAAAATCCCTCGGAGTAAAATCCGTACCGGTTCAAGTCCGGTCAGCGGCACCAAATTTGCAGTCATTAACGGTTAAATGTTAATGACTGCTTTTTTGTTTTAGTGATTATTTTATGACATAGTTTCTACTATACTTCGATTTTCAAAACGGGACTGTTGCACTTGGGTGGTATGCAACAGCCCCGTTTTCTTGTTTAATTTTAAAGTTGCATTTTTTATTATTTTTGTAATTTGATATTTACAATTAATCATAGGCATTCAATCAATTAGAATTATTTAGTCATAATTATTTCCTGTTTTTCGAC
>JAUNJC010000126.1 GCA_030523195.1 Oscillospiraceae bacterium | reverse complement strand
TCTACTATGGTATCTCTATTATACCATATTGTCTAACAAAAGGGGAGCATTTCAAGATTGGTGCAGCAGGGTGTTTTTCTATATTGTAATCATATTTGTCTGTCCGATTTCAAAAATGACTTTCATTTTATGATTGTCTAATAGTATAACCTTATCCACCCACATGATGGGGTCAATTCGTCCCCATTCCAGCCATTGACTTGTGTTTGTTTCATAGGAATATTCTTGAAATGGCGGTTGCAGAAAATATAGAATTATGCCACAGCCATACATCACTACAAAGCGTTCGTCTGTATCTATGGTAGCTCCGTTTGGTTCCCCATAAAAATCACCAATGATGATTTTAGAATGATTGCATTTGCTAATGAGGTAAACGGTTTCATATGCGTGCGTAACAATGTAATTTCTGCTTTCATTTAAAATATTTTTAGAGTGCATATAATCACCATAAATTTACATTTTTTCACAAATGAACAAAATGCCGATCTGATTGTGAATTGATTTTTGCTTTACAAAATATTTCTTATTTTTGGTTTGTTTTCGGTGTGCGTTTTACAGATTTTTTCTTTTTCCGGACAGAGAATCCGAAATCCCCCAGCTTTCTGCCCAAGGTAAAATATTCTCCGTGTGCATAGGCAAGCAGCCCCATTTGCTGCAAGTTCAGTTTGCCTTTGCTGTCTACATAGCGTTCTTCTACATTGACTGCTGTAATCTCTGCCAGCATCAGCACATGTGTGCCAAGCGGCTGTGTGGTCTGAATTTTGCATTCCAGATTGACCGGACACTCCGCAATGAGCGGTGCTGCAACTGTCTGTGCCGGTTCTGGCGTAAAATGACAGGCAGCGAATTTATCCATATCCTTTCCGCTGCGGCAGCCGCAAAAATCCGTTTCCCGACACTGGGAGGAGGTGGGCAGGTTGATGACAAATTCTCGTTGTTCCATTAGAATCGGATAGGAATAACGGGTCGGTCGGACAGAAATGGAAACCATTGGCGGATGCGTATTTAGCACACCTGTCCACGCAATGGTGAGAATGTTGGGGTGTTCCAGCGTGCCGCAGCTGACCAGTACTGGTGGAACGGGTGCTAACAGAACGCTGCCTTTCCAGTGTTGTTTTGACAAGAGCAGATCCCTCCGTTTTTTTATTGACAGAAAAGTCTTTGCAGTGGTTTTCCTGAATCATTCTGCTCGCTTTTCTGATTGGCAACAGCAGATGCTGCCAGTATAAAATGTATTTTGATGATAGCATGTTTCCTGGAATCTGTCAATTCTTTTTTGATTATGGATTGACGAAATCTGTCATATCTGTTATAATAAAATCAGAAATTTGTACTGTCAGTATGAAACAACAGTATATTGATAATAAAAAATATAACCGAAAAGGGAGTTTTGAATATGCTACAGCTTGCAGCCGTGTTCAGTGACCATATGGTTCTGCAAAGAGAAAAAAATATCGTTGTTTTCGGAATCGGCGAGGTGGGTGCCATCGTGACCGTTTCTATTCCGGAGCGAAAACTATACGCTTCGACCACTGTAAAAGAAGACGGCAGCTGGCGGCTGCAATTTCCGCCGCAGCCAGCGGGAACCGGTTTGACGATGCATGTAAAGGACAGTAGAACAGAGGTGACGTTTCAAGATGTCGCCATCGGGGAGGTCTGGTTGGCTGGCGGACAGTCTAACATGGAATTTCCGCTGAAAAATGCAGTAAACGGAAAATTGGAATTGTCACGCTGTGAGAGAAGCCGGGTGCGGTATTATAATGTGCAGAGAAGCGGCGTTATGCATGCTGCTTATTTCCAGACGGAGCGAAAAAATCGCTGGCAGATGCCAACGCCAAAAAATGCAGCGGAATGGTCTGCTGTTGCTTACTTAGCTGCAAAAGAACTGTCCCAGAAGTTAGGGGTGGTTGTCGGTGTGATTGGCTGTAATTATTCTGGTACTTCCGCCAGCTGTTGGCTGCCGTCTGCGGATTTGACCGGACATACCGCTCTGCACCCGTATTGGACAGCCTATTTGAATGCGTGCCGTGGAAAGACTGAGGCAGAAATGGCAGCGGATTATGCTGCTTACCTTGCTTACCAGAATGCATGGGAAAAACGAATGAATGCTTGCTATCAGGAAAATCCGAATATGAAGTGGAGCACCGTTCTGGAACGCTGCGGAGAAAATCGTTATCCGGGACCGATGGGCAGCCGTAATCCGCTGCGGCCATGCGGTTTGTACAAAACGATGCTTTCTCGTGTGATGCCATATACAATGCGTGGATTTTGGTACTATCAGGGCGAGAACGATGACAATCGTCCGGCAAGCTACGCACAGTTGTTGTCGGTGCTGATTACCCGCTGGCGGAAGGACTGGAATGACGAAACCATGCCGTTTATGATCATTCAGCTTCCGATGTTCAGTTATGAAGGGGAGGAGAACCGCACGAATTGGGCAGAATTGCGAGAGGCACAGACACAAGTGTTCCGTACGCTGCGGAATACCGGTTTGGTCGTGACAATGGATTGCGGTGAATATAACAATATGCATCCGACAGAAAAGCGGACAATTGCACATCGTTTGGCATTGCAGACGCTGTATCGGGTTTATAAGTTGATTCCGTCATTTGATGCAGAGGCAGCGTATTGTAAGAATGCGTATACGGTTAGCGGTGCATATATTTTGCAGTTTTCTCAGCCGGTTGCACCAAAGGAGAACACCGTTCCGGTGTTTGAAATTGCTGGTGCAGATGGGAAATATTATCCGGCGACCCCAGAATTTCGGGAAAGTTATGTGCGGCTGACCTCGCCCAAGGTGCGGATACCGGTTTCCATGCGGTATGCGTGGCGAAACTGGTGTGATGTATCTCTTTACGGAAAGAATGGCATTCCAGTTGCTTCCTTCCGGATGCCGAAGTAAGAAAGAGCAGATTTATTTTTTATTAAATGGTATGTTCTTTATGATGGATAATAAAATTAGCAAATGACACAAAAGAATCCCCTTTCTCAGAAATCAACAGCAATGTGGAAAGTGTGGAAAAAGATTTCCCATTTTCCACATTTCCCAAACAATCGAAATCGCATTGCTTTTCCACACTTTCCACAGAATTTTCCACAGAAAAAACAGCGTTTTCCACATTGCGGAATACAGTCTGTTTTTTTCCGTCTGGTTGTTTGAAACCGGAAAAAATCGTGCATACTATTTGTAAATCAAGTTTCTGGGAGGGAACGGAATGGTAAAAGGTGTACACAAAAAGGTGATTGAAGTCCATCAGCCGGACAGTGCGTATTTTGAAAAAGCAATTTTTTATCTGCGTCCCGGTATTACGCAGCTGCCGCCGGAACTTGCACAGGCAGCAGCACGGGAATATTTGCAAGAGATGGAACCGTTTCCCACACCGCCGCTTTGGAAACGAACGCTTCCTATTTTTTGTAGTGCGGTACTGTCCGCTGCGGCTGCCTGTGTGGTATGTTTGCTGGTACTGTAGAAATCCGATCAAGAATCACAAGTAAAAATTTCCGTTTCGGCAAAAACTTTGTGAAAACCAGAAAAAAGACCTTGTACTTTTTCTGTAAACATGCTATAATAAAGGTCATGGCATATTGCTGTGACCTTTTTATTTTTTGAAGAAAAAGCAGCTGTAGGAGGATGTGCAGCTGCAAAGAAACGACCGGAGAGGATCGAGGAAAATAGATGAAGCCTGAAAGACAAAATAGAAACCGTACCCCTGCACCGCAGCAGGAGGAAAACCGCATTGCCGGAAGAAATCCGGTTATGGAGGCACTCAAAAGCGGTACGCCTTTGGATACCATTTACCTCAGCAGCAGGCAGGGCATTCTGGGGCAGATTGCCAATCTTGCTGCCGAACAGGGGATCTCCGTGAAAACCGTGTCTGATGCCCGTTTGTCCCAGATGACACAGCAGACGCATCAGGGCGTTGTGGCAGAGGGGGCATGTGCAAGATATGTGAGCTTGACAGATATCTTGGCATTTGCTGCGGAAAAAGGAGAAAAACCGCTGCTGCTGATTTGCGATGAAATTCAGGATCCACATAATTTGGGTGCTATTTTACGAACCGCAGAAGCAGCTGGTTTTCATGGCGTCATTCTTCCAAAACGGCGGAGTGCATCCCTGAATGCAACGGTTGCCAAGACCTCTGCTGGTGCAGTCAGTTGGATTAAAGTGGCGAGAGTGCCCAATTTGGTGGCAGCCATGGAAGAACTGAAACAACATGGTGTTTGGATTTACGGGACAGATGCCGCCGGTATAGACTATACCCAGTCTGATTTTACAGGCGGCACGGCATTTGTCATCGGTTCAGAAGGGGAGGGAATCGGGCGATTGGTACGAGAACACTGTGACCAGTTGCTTAGTCTGCCGATGTATGGAAACGTGAATTCCCTAAATGCCTCTGTTGCAGCCGGCATTTTTATTTACGAAGCCGTGCGGCAGCGGCATAATGCATCTGGAAATCCGTAATTTGCAGAATATGCCGTTCTGCATCTCTGCTTTAAAGGAGTGTAACAGCAAAGTATGGCAAATCAAAAATTTTCCGTAGAGGAAATTTTAAAAGAATATCAATCCAACGAAGCAACCGCAAATAAAAAAGACGCTCCTTCCGGGAAGTTGGAAACGCAGAAAATGTTGAACAATGCTGCCGGAAGAAGAAAAGTACCGCCGAGTACAGAAGCCTCTGCGGAGGCATATTCCTATGCTGCGAGCCGCACCCAGCAGCGAACACCGTATTCGCCCTACCGTTCTGAGATGGCAGCGAATATCAATGGGATCAAGCAGCAGCGGCATGCACGGCGTACGGATGTGGAGGAAAGCCGGACAGCTGCTTTCCAGACGCTGGAGTTGATGCGTCCAAAGGTATCGTTTGTCCGTTCTCCAGCAATTAATCCACAGACAACGCCGAATCCGAAGAACGATCATATTGCTGATTATGATGGTGCCGTTCTGTTGGAAACACCAGAAAATGAAACAAAGCCGGAACAACCTGCTTATCAGCCTGTCATTCAGGAAATGCAGGATTCCACTAGAGCTAAGGAGAAGAAACAGGCACAGAACAGTCGCAAGCCGAAAAAACGAACGGAACAGTCTTATCAGCGAGAGTCGTTCAATGAACCGGAACCGGCATGGCGGAAGGCAAAACCAGAAAAGAAAAAAACACAGCCGCAGCCGGAGATACAAACTGCAACGCTGCAAGATACGCTGCGAGCTGCACAGGAGGCAGTGGCAAAGGCAGAACAGCCAGAACAGCCGCAGAAAAAGCAGCCGTTTTCTCATGCATGGGAAACTTTGCTGACTAGTCCTGCAAAACAGCAGCAGCGGCAGGAAAAGCAGCAGCAGGAGAAGAAACAGCCATCCTCTTCCAGATGGTTTTCCAACAGAAAAAAGCCGGCAAAGTCCAGCGGTTTCGCCGGGCAGACTTATCCGGAACCGGCAGAGGTGTATCGGACAAAAGAAACACCGCAGCCGGAGAAACGCTACATATCACCAGTTGCAGAACCCCAGTCGGAGAGTCG
>JAUNJC010000125.1 GCA_030523195.1 Oscillospiraceae bacterium | reverse complement strand
TTGGAAACTTGGAAACAATTATTTCTCAGTACTTTAGATGTGCAATAAATGCAAATTCATCAGATATAGCCGAAAATTACAGAAAATCTGCTTATGAAATAGTTGAGAGTCTGTTCACTAATGACGAGAATGTTGTTGTTTCTGGTGATGCCGATGATTTTCACAACTTGGCTGTTACTTTTGCTAGAGAAGATGACTATGAAACGGCTCTTGAGATTGTAAAAAAAGGTTTGTCTGTTCACAAGACAAATACTGATTTATTGGCAGATGCAATCAAGTACGGAAGTAATTGCGGTGTTTATGATGAATGTGATGAGTGGTGTGAACAACTGAATCGTGTAACTAAGAGAAAATGGACTTGGCGTGCATATTCTTTCACAATAGATTATCTCATTGATTGTTTGGATAGAATGGATGAAATATCAGACGAACAGTTTGATGAAGAGAAAAGCAAAATACTTGCATTAGTTAAAGAGTATCAGGATATTTTTTACGATATGGAAGATTCATGGTACAGTGAGTTTGAAGTGTATTGGAAACTGAATGAAAGAAGAACTGCAAAAGAAATATTGAAAGAAATATCGCAGAAGGAAATGAATTGTCCAAAGACCTGGTTAAGATACGCAGATATTTTGATGGATGATGGAGAACTTGATCAAGCAGAAAAGATGTTGAAACGATTGAAGTGTGATGATTCTGATTCATCATATGCATACTATTTGGACGGACGCTGCCGATTGGGTAAAATATTAAGGAACAATGATTTTACCGCTAAAAATATTGATGAGGAGATTCAAAATGAAATTCATGAAGCTTATCGTTCGTTTGCATTGGCTTGGCGAATGGCTCCGTCTCCCAGCTTGAAAGAAAAAATACGCACAGCAGTTCGTAGGTTGTATTTAGAATCTGAAATTGGGCCTTTGCCTCAGTATCGTATTGAAGACTATGGCATGACATTTGACGATTTTGATTAAAACTGCTTGTTGAATCTTCTTTTAGTTCAGTTGGATATTTTCAAATCAACTGCCTAAAGTATAATGGCTGCCTTTATATGAGCTCGTCAGATAGATTACAACATTCTGAAATCTGATACATCTTTCAGAGGCAGCTTTCCTGACAAGCAACTCAGATGTATACTTGCTCTACTTATCTTGATAAAATCATTGCTAATTGGTTTTATTTATAAACTATAAATGAGCATCTGAAAAAAGTGCACAAAAAAATTGACAGAAAACATTTCAGCCTATGCAATGGAATATTGCAATCATGCTTGCAATATTCAGCATAGGATACCATGGAAAAGCATAGTGACAAGCATCGCACCAGTATATCCCGTTTTTTGCATAACGATCATTGGGATGCATCACCGCTAGAAATAGCAATGAAGCATCTGGTAATCCGCACAATTTATGAGGAAGCATAACGCAGCAGAAAACCGATTCTGTGTGTTGTAGACGATACGATTGTATCCAAAACAAAACCTTTTTCAAAGGCCATGCATCCAATCGAAGCAACATATTTTCACTTTTCGCATTTGAAAAGAAAGCAAGATTACGGTCATCAGGAAGTGGGTGTTCTACTTTCCTGTAATGGAATAACTCTTAATTATTCCATCATTCTATACGATGAATCATTTCTAAAATCGATATTGTGAAGCAAATTGCAAAAGAACTTCCAACGTCTCCAACAACATCCTATCTTCTTTGTGACAGTTGGTATATATGCGAAAAGGTCGTAAATGCGTTCCTTTGCAAAAGCTTTCACACTGTCGGTGCTTTGAAAAACAATCGGATTCTCCATCCATATGGTGTCAAAATGCATGTCCGTGAATTTGCCAAAAAGCTGACAGAAGCACAGTGCAAGGAACTTTTCACCTCGTGACCGTGAAAGGGCAAAAGTACTATGTTTATCGGTATGAAGGCAATCTGAATGGAATGGAAAATGCAGTCGTTTTGTTATCTTATCCAGCAAACGCGTTCGGCAAAGAGAAGGCTCTGCGTGCATTCATCAACACAAATGCAGCTCTTTCGAATCAAGAAATTTTGAATTTGTATGTTGTACGCTGGGAGATCGAAGTCTATTTTCGTAACTGTAAGACAAAGCTTGCCATTGACAAGTATCAGATTCGATCTGTTAATGGAATCAAACGATTTTGGCTCATTTCCTCTCTTGCATACCTGATCGCCTGCTTTGAATCAGATAGATACAATTTTTCGGAAGGATATCATTTGCTGTCTCAGACGATTCAACGAGAGCAAATCTCTTTTATTTTTGATTATGCTCTAAATGGCGGGGATAAGTCTGCCCTTTTGGAGGCAATTGCCTGATCTGTTTGTCCATTTTCACGAAAGCGGTGTTGATATGCTCATTTATAGTTATAAATATGACCATTCCTTTCCGCTGTACTCCAAAGTACAAAAGAGAATGAAACAAAATCACCGGTACAGCAATATAAAAGTGATATAATTTACTTGAAAAATCAGGAACACTACAGAGCACGTGGAGATGAGTGGATACAACAATCTGTTGAGGGAGCCGATAAAATATGTGTGACTGATACTCTTTCAAGCATAAATGAGAGTAAGGATTTGACTTCTTTATGCTATGCTTCAATCTCTGTCCCGTCCCGAAACGCAAAAACCAGTCTCCCTTCCTGAAATACTGTCAGGTGTTCCACCAATGCAATCCATAATTTCTCATCAAACTCTGTCAACAGTTCTTTTCGCTGTGAAAGCTCCGATATAAATCTGCCAATCAGATCACGCTTGGCAAGACGCTCCTCCTTTTGTTGCTGCAAGGATGCAGCCTTTGCTTTTTCCTTTTCATACCGCTCCACCAGTGCATTATAATGGGTGTTATATTCCTCCTGATTCTGCACTGTCATACTGTTTTCCATGATATATTTCCGAGTCAGTTCCGCAACAACCTCCATCTCCTGTGTGACTGCTTCCCACTTTTCGTCTAACTCAGAACAATCTGTCAGCAGTTCCTGCATCATCCGGCAGTTTTTCAGAATTTCAGAACGATTTGTAAACAGCTGATTGTAGGCAGAAAGGAACTCTTCTTTGATCGTATCCTCATATAAGTAGGGTGTATTACACTGGCACGTACCATCAAATTTATGATTGCACCGCCAAATCACACGGCGATATTTTGAAGTGGAATGCCATACTTTTGAGCCATAAAAGTTTCCGCAATCACCGCAGATAATTCTCGCCGCAAAAATATTCTTGCTGTTGTACTGCTGCAGGAATTCTGCCTGCACCAGTTCAAATTCATCCGGAGGAATAATAGCTTCGTGACTGTGTTCCACATAATATTGCTGAACTTCCCCCTCATTTATCTTGGTTTTCTTTGTGAGAAAATCCACAGTAAATTTCTTCTGAAGCAATGCAGCACCCTTGTATTTCTCATTGGTCAGAATGCTTTCAATGGTGGATGACTGCCACTTTTCCTTTCCCGCAGGAGTAGGGATTTTCTTATCAGTCAGCGTTTTTGCAGTTTTGCAAGGTGTCATACCTTCCATGAAACTGCGGTAAATCAGCCGAACAATTTCAGCTTCCTCTGGCACCACCTCCGGCAAGCCATTCTCTCCCCTTTTATAACCCAGGAATCTCTTATACGGCAGACTGACTTTACCATCAGCAAATCGCTTTCGCTGTCCCCATGTAACATTTTCAGAAATGGAACGGGATTCCTCCTGTGCCAGTGAGGACATGATTGTAATGAGAAGTTCACCCTTACTGTCCAGTGTATAAATGTTCTCCTTTTGAAAATATACCTCTATGCCTTTTTCTTTGAGCTTACGCACAGTCGTAAGAGAATCCACCGTATTTCTGGCAAATCTACTCACACTTTTAGTCACAATCAAATCAATTTTTCCGTCCAAAGCATCGGTGATCATCCGATTAAAGCCATCACGATGCCTGATATTCGTGGCGCTGATTCCCTCATCACTGTAACCCCATAAACGGAACGAAGGAGCATTAAACCGCCCCGACAAATTTGTAGTAAATTGTAATAGTTTGTTCCTTGTTCTTTTTCCCTTGCTGACTTCTGTCCTCACTGATTGTAATTTTATCAATCAATGCAGTCAAAATTTGTCTGTCAAGTATTGTAATGTTTGTGTACTCTTTTAGCAGTGCTATAAACCTTGAAACGTCCGTCTTGTTTTCTTGAAGCTTACTAACTTCATCTTCCAGTGTATGAACCGTTCCTGTCAGGGTTTGCTTTTCGTTCTGATAATCCGTAATAAACACCGAAAATAAATCATCTGGTATTTTTCCGCTTAGATTATCCTCATACACTCGTTTAATTCGAGAATCCATCTCTTCCAAACGTTTCTTTGCCTGTTTCAATTCCTTTTTGGCTTTAGCGAGTTGTTTTTCTTCCGCAGAACATTTCACTGAAAGAATTTCCTGAATCGCACGTCCTTCGTCTTCCTCAACCAGTTTGACATGCTTTTGAATGTCTTTCAAGACAATTTCATAAAGATTATCATAGGTGATATGATGAGATGTGCAAGCTTTCACACCATCTGCACGATATTTTCCACAGGAATAATACTTCGGGTGATTCGTTCTGTCATGGTGTAACATACTTCTCCCACATTCAGCACAATAAAACAATTTTGAGAATATTTGTGGTTCACCTGTCCTTTTTACAAAACGTAATCTTCCATCCAGTGCCTTTTGTACGGTATCAAACAATTCCTGACTGACAATTGCTTCATGTGTATTCTCCACAATAATCCAGTTTTCACGCTTGTTTGGTACAATCTTTTTGGTACGGTAAGACTGTACACGCTTTTTACACTGTACATTATGTCCTGCATAGACTGGATTTCTTAAAATATCTCTAACGACAGCACCAGCCCATGTATATCTCTTCTGGAATTCGCCATCTTCCGGATTATGATTCTTAAAATAGCGATAATCCAACGGTGTGAATATGTCGTTTTGTTCTAAAAGCCTTGCAATCTTTTTGGTTGAGACTCCAGAAGCACTCAGTTCAAACATTCTTTTGATATGCGGTGCAACTTCCTCATTGATAATCAAAATATGTTTATCTTCTGAACTTTTCCAATATCCATACGGTGCATAGGGTGCAAGAAATTCTCCTTTTCTTGCCTTAGCGTGTAATGATGAACGGATTTTCACCGAAATATCCTTTGCATACATATCATTCAAGATATTTTTAAAAGGTGCAATGTCATTGTTCGAGTAAAGCGTGTCAATTCCGTCATTCAAAGCGATAAATCGTACATTCTTTTCCGGAAAATATATCTCCGTGTATTGTCCGCACAGGATATAGTTTCTACCCAGTCTGGACAAATCCTTGACAATGACCAGATTGATTCTGCCTTGTTCAATATCCTGTATCATTCGCTGAAATGCTGGACGTTCAAAAGCTGACGTTAGATAACGATACTTTTGAAAACACTGAAAAATCAAGGTTTTTCGAGCGACGGACAAGCAGGGTATTGTACTAAAAACTGAATACGACGCAGAAGCGGCGTTTCTCACTCTCTACATGGGAGAACAGGAACGCCGCTTTTTTCATGCCCTTTGTTACGCAGTAGGGGCAGAAAA
>JAUNJC010000124.1 GCA_030523195.1 Oscillospiraceae bacterium | reverse complement strand
TGAGCACTATCACCATGAGAGTAGCAAGGTCTTCAGTGCTCAGATTGTCAACAAACCACTGTGTCCGTTTTTCTACAAACTCGTTGTCGAATATCTTTGCCTTAGTGTGAATGGTGTGGTAGGTGAGGATGCGACTACAGAGCTCCTTACACTGTGTAGCAATTCTCAGCGTCTCAATGTATGGGTTCACCTTGATGGTTTCTGTGTTCAGCTCCAGTTCATCGATGAGCCTGCTCAACAAATACATCTTACCAAGGGGAACCGGGTACAGATAAAAATGACGACCGCCAACACTGAAGCCATGAGGTCTGTCAATGATGGTGTCCGCCAAATTCATTTCCATCTGTTTCTTTTCGTCAAGCTCTTTCATAGCGCATTCCGTTTTAGCTGCGGAGGTAGGAATCGAACCGTTTTTTACGTCCTCTCATCTCGTCGACAAGCGAGCGACCATCTGCTCTGCTCCGCAATATTCAAAAATGCCCTCTGCTTAACCTGAGAGGGCGTAAGGTTTATAAAAGGATTATGAACCGCCGCCGTGAGCAGTGTCATCTTCTCCGTCCCAATCCAGCTGGTTTCCTGTCTCAGGCTTTATCGAATCGAATGTGTAGGTGCGAATACCACCATCAGCTGAGGTCCAATTGTCCTCATAAGAGCAAGCACATCTGTTCATTGTGAATCCTGGTGCTCCTTCTTCCTCTGCTTCAAGTTTCAGAGTCCATTCTCCCGGCACAACTCCGTCTGTACCGGCAATAGGCATCTTACGACCCTTTCCGAATCGAATCTTACATACGAAAGAATACTTGCCGGCTTTATACTTTACAGCCTCATTCTCACCTCCCTCTATTTTGGCTTCCATCTTGTCACCCTTCTCAGTGGTGAGCTCAGAGGAATCCTCTACTGGCGTAGGAAACGTGCCGCCTCCAGTGGCACCAGTATTTGCAATAGCAGTAACTTTAATCGTTGGTTTTCCCCAAGATATAATCATAACCTAATAGTTTTGAAATTGATACTTGATTTTGTTATTGACGATGTGCCAAGGAATGTCCTGTGCTTCAAATACGCGTGGAGGCGATGGTCTTATCCATGCCCCGTTGATATGGCACTCCTTAATCACCGACTTGCAGATGTTTGAAATCTCACGGCAGCGTATAGTGTCCTCTTCAGGTTGACCGTCTATGATATTATCCTCAACATACACGTTCACATTTACAACTGCCTCCTGTCTCTCAGTACCCTCATTAGCCACAACTGCTATAACAATGTCCTCCAGCTTTGAGTTCTTGGGGCGTCGTGTCTTACACAATTCCCCCGAAACCTCAGACTCCAGTTCTGTGCCTTTCAGCATTTGGAAAATTTCATCTTTGATGTCAATGTCAGACTTCATATTTTTATAGCATTTATTCGCTTTGTAGCGCGTTCTACGGCTTTTTTCAGGTAATCATCAACTTTTGACTTCGCCCAAATCTCTATCGATGCTAACACATCTTTGTTCTTACAGGCTTCAACGTAATCCGCATAACTCATGGCAGCTACTACTACAAGTGCATATGTACTGGAGTAGTTAGATGCTAACTCTTCGACCATTTTCTGTCCCTCACTCTTCCCCAAGGTGCCTCCTTTGATAGGGGTAAACGCCGACTCAATAAGTTTCTTACCGTGCTCATATACCGAGTACCCGATAGAACTACGGAGATTTCCAGTGTGGTCAAACCAGCTGTCAACCTCATCACGGTCTCTGGCTTTTTCTATTGACTGCTCACCGAGATACGAAAATGCCCGGACAATCTCTTCACGCATTATCTCAGCTGCCCTGTCCCAGAAAACATTAACAGCTTGTAAAGGTGTGGTGCATTTTATATCCATAGCTTGCACTGGTGCTGATAACGGTGGAATCCCTTAACTGAGAACTCTGTTCCCGGCTTGTTGTCGAAAAAGTTAATCCGTACAAGGTCGTTTCTATGAAACTCCCTGCAATCCTTGCCGAGATATACAACATAGCTGTATGACGATTGGGTGCCATCCTCGTATGTGATAACGTCCTCTTTGCCTGCCGGTACGGCATCACACTTTTTATAGTCCTCAACCCACTCAGTGCCACCCTTATGATAGTCACCGTTGTCATCCTTGTATCCTTCAGTCTTCTGCTGGTAGGATAAGGTGTGAGGATATAGTTTCAGTACAGCCATATTCTAAACTCCAAAGTAAACGGTCGGCTCTCCGAGGTCAATAGTTGGCTCACCAATATCTCCATAGAGCTTGTTTACCCTTTTCAGAATCAGCTCACGCTGTTTGTCCGTGAGGTTTCCGATGGACTTGTCTGACTCGGAGAAATTGATAGCTTGGACGAGAGAGTAAAGACAGTCAGCCATAGCACCCTTATAGCTTATCGTCTGCGACACTTGGGAGGTGTATGTGGTTTCACCGTCCAAATCACGCTCGATAAGCACGTTATCTACGAATCCTTCAGGAATCGGGTAATGTACAGCATCTAAAAGTGCTTGTCTAACTGTCTTCATGAATTAATTTTTATCGTTGAAAAAGGTTCACTACGCTGTCGCTGTCTGCTTAACCGATATTGTTGCGGTCTTGTCGCCAACGGTTACGGTGATGGCTCCAGAACGCTCTGCACCGGTGTTAGCAGACACCTTTACTGTCACATTGCCGTCTGCAATGGTTGGAGTAATCCAAGACTGCGAAGAGGTTACAGTGGGAGTGTTGATTATGTCGTTGGTGTCAACTTCTACAACTTTCCCGACCTCATCAGCAGCGTCTCCAAAGGTTAGGGCATCAGGAGTAACAACCGGGAAGTACACTACACCGCCCAATACCTTTTCCTTCTTCTTCTTGCTAAGCTCGTTAATTGCAGCTATTAGCTTTTCGTCTGATATTGTGGTAGAAAGCGCGTCATTCTCAAGTGAGTTGTACGAAGTTACAACATCTGCCTTAACGTATTTCTTACCGGCAATGGTGGTATAGACATCACCCGTGTCATCCGTTTCCGCATCAATGTCAACCTCAGCAGCAACAGAGCAGTCGAGTACATAAATCTGATCCACATCCTCAATGATTGGGGCAGCTATAGACTGACCTGTGGTCTTCTCCACAAGTGACGGCTCGTTGGTAGAGTATCGGGAAATCAGCTTGTAGTCGTCAATCAGAGAGTAATTCACACCTTCAACAGGATTCCTGCTCTCTGCCAACTGACCGTAAGCGAATGCTCCTATTGCTGCATTGCAGGTAAACACAATACGGTCATTGCTCCAAGGCTTCTTCTTAATCTTGTTTCCATTCTTCTCGAAGATAATGGTTCTGTTGACAATCTGAAGCTTGCACTCGTATTCGTCCTCAAAGACCTGCTTGAACTTCTTCTCGGATGGAGATTTCAGCGTGGTACTGTCGTCGTACGCCTTATCATCATAATCGGCAACAAGTTCCTGGGCCCATCGCGACTGTCGTATCTGTTTCAGTCGTGACTTTGAAACCCAGACAGTATCAAGACTGTCCTGATTGTCGTTAATTGCCTCAATGACACGCTCAATGTCCTCGCCTGATACCTTTCCCTTGACCTCGGTGCCAAACTGGTTTCTCTCCGGATAGCGGAAATCGAGCACCATCATGTTCTCTGGATTGTCAATATCTGGCATACCAACGAATCCATAGCAGAGTCCATAGAGGAACGCCCATTCGTACAACTCGTCAAGACCGACGTCGCAGAAAACGAGGTCGTCTGCAATCTTACGGGCGATACGCTGATTGTTACCTCCCTGAGCCTCCATCGTCTGAAGGTCTGTAAGAGCGGACTCAGTAAGGCTTCGGCCGATACCAGCCTTAGGCAGCTTTCCGTTTGCCTTGGAGAGAGTAGGACGTGTCTTGATGTCAACAGGAGAATCAAACGCCATGAAGTCGGCTGCAATATAGGTAGTGTTCACACCGGCAGCTTCCCATTTGTTGTCTGACTTATACTCCTTTCTCAGAATGTTCGTGTCCTTGTGCAGGTACGAACGGTTGTCTTTGTGCTTTCCGTTTACTTTCTCCACAAGTTTCTGCAGAGCAGGAAAGAGAGAATCGACATACTTTTTAAAAAGAGATTTATTTTTAGCCATAATTCTACTTCCTTAAATGATTAAGAATGCTTGAAAGCAAGCTCTGGGAGAGCTGTCTTCAATGCTGTTTTCAACTCTGAGCTCAATGGGAACGGACTGGCAACATCGTTTACCTCGCCCTCATACATTACTCCAACCCAAGGCTCTTTTACAGACACAGTGGACTTGGCAACACCCTCATACTCGTATCCATCAGGCTTGGAGCCATACTTCTCACCTGAATCATCTACCGGCATGGGGATAGAATGTGTATCGTCCGAAGAACGAAGAATGAGCTGCCCCTTTCGGATATACTCACCCTTGTAGTCTTTCACATCGAGCTTTCGCCCGTTGACAATGGACTTACCAAACACCCTGATAACAATCGGGTCGTTTCCAAATCCAAAGCTTTCTTTGTTTCCGTAAGTCTCTTTTGACATGGTTCTTTGTTTTGTGACTACAGATCTGCTACAAGAGCTTCAATCTGCTCGTCGGTTAATTCCTTGGGCTTATCATGGTCCTCTTTGCTGGTTGAGCCGGCACCAGGCTGTCCCAGCTTGCTCAGACCTAAGTCCGCCCGTTCTTGATTGTAATCCTCCAAATCTTCTGAAACTTCATCGAGGTACTGGTCGAAGTCTGAATCATCCTTGAACGTGCTCGCTATTCTGTCAAATTCCTTCAACTTACGAACACCGAATTTACCAGTGTCTTTGAGCAGTTCCTCCAACTTACCCCTACGTCCTTCAGAAACCTTGCCATCTTCCATTGCTGAAACCTTATTCCTTAAAGACACTATAGCGTCTGTAAGATTTTTTGCCCATCCTGGAGTGTCATCATCACCATCATCCGTATCGTCATTTGATTTGGATTTTCTCTTCTGATGCTTACCCTTCCTTTTCTTCTTCTTTTCGGCATCGTCGTCTGGATCATCGTCGTTGTCGTCGGAATCATCGTCATCGTCCGGGTCATCATCGGAAATGTTGTGCTTTGCCTTGTAATTGGCAATCGCACGCTGTGCAGCCGACTGGCTTACACTGAGAAACGACATTGCATCATCTACTGCATCTTCGATGGCACTGTTTACGTCCTCCTCGGAGGCATCATCTTCGAGTTCGAGGTTATCGGCAATTTTAGCAGCGACACCCTTTAACTCCTTGTAATTAAGACCGAGCGCCTTCGCCTTCGTTCTTAACACTCTGAGAACTTGCTTAAAATGTTTGTTCATCTTGCTTTTGGTTTACGTTAAACTTAAAAAAATAGTCTGCGCATACTGACGAATTCAGCAGACTATCGTTTCGAACCCAAGAGCAATGTTCGTAAGTTCTCTGCGCACGTCTGTCATACGCAGTGGCAAAATTAATCAAAAGTATTTGAAAGACAAATACTATAGGCAAACATTTAACAAAATTTATATTTGAAAGACAAATACTTTACTTAAATACCAGTAAAATTATAATGGGGAGGCAAAAAAGATGGTAGGCGGCAACCTAACCGTCTACCATCTAAAGGAAAACTTTGTCTATGAGTTTATATGAAAAAAGAT
>JAUNJC010000016.1 GCA_030523195.1 Oscillospiraceae bacterium | reverse complement strand
ACCACATTTTTCTCTTATTGACTATTGGTTTTATTTTTTCATGCGTATGCCCTGGCATTGAATCACGCAAATCAATTTTTGTATTTCTTTTGGAAAACTTATCCGAATTGTCCGGCAGATTCGCTACGCTGTCTGCCTGTGATCGCTGTCCGCCCTTCTGTACGTGATACCAATTTACAATCTTTTCCTTCTAAATTTCACATTATCTATAACGTTTTGTTTTTATATGGCGAACAGCGAATTTCTTCTCTTCTAGATTGCAATTTTCTCTGATTGCAACGTTCGTTAAGGGGAACAGCTTGTTCCCCTTAACAATCCCTTTCCGCCAAGCTGAGCCAGCTTGACCGCAGCTGCCTTTGGCACAGAATTGAAACCATCATTTAAAAATTGATTTGCGTGGCATTGAATTTCATTTTTGATTTCAGGACAAGTTCTTTTTTCGTCATCTTGACGCTGCTCTAAAAAACATGGTATAATAAGAAAAAACGACAGGGAGGTGTCTGAATGCAGCAAAAAGAATACACCGCTTTTCTCTCTGCTGTACCGCCGTTTGCGGATGCTGCCGCAGCCTTGCAGACACAGGCGGATATGTTTTCCAACCTTACGGCACAGGTCACAGCACCGGTACTCTATAGCTATGTGTGGTGGTGTTTGCAGCAGGCATTACAAGATGGGGTGAAAACGCTTTATTTTTTGGCACGGGACGGACATGTTCTCTATCAGATTGCACAGCTTTTTTGTCAGCAATACCGGCTGCCATTGCAGTGCCGGTATCTTTTTGTCTCTCGTATGGCATTGCGAATGCCAGCGTATCACCGCATGGGCGATGCTGCTTATGATTTGCTGCTAGTAAGAGGGGCAAACCTGACACCAAGGCATGTATTAGAACGTCTGTTGCTTTCCATAGAGGAGCAGGAACAAGTTTATGCAGACATTGCTTTTTCTGCAGCAGAAGCGGATGTGCCGATGGCACCGCCGGTATTTGCGGCATTTGCAGAGAAACTTCGGCACAGCAACGTTTATCATGCATTTTTACAGGAGAAATCTAAGGATGCCTATGATGCAGCCATACAGTATCTGGAACAGCAGCAGCTGTTTTCCGGTGAAAAAATCGGTATCGTTGACAGCGGCTGGAATGGATCTATGCAAAATTGTTTGCTGACCCTGATGCAGTGTGCGGAGCGTCCGCTGCCAGTCGTAAAGGGCTATTATTTTGGTTTGTATACTGTACCAAAGCAGGGAGAATGGGCAGCATGGTATTTTGACCCTGCTGCACCGCTTTCCAAAGTCATTCGATTTAATAACAATGTGTATGAGTGTATGTGTGCTGCACCACATGGAACCACAATGGGGTATCAGATACAGGAAGACGGCACCGCCGTTCCCGTTTGTAAGCCGATGCATGCGGTGGATTTGGAAAATGCAGCACTTGCCCAAACACAGGAGCAGATCTGTCTTGCTTTTGCAAAAAAAGTATTACCGCAGATGAGATTTTCTGACTTTGCAGTGTTACCGTTGGAAACATTGTCGGAGCAGCTTTTGCAGCGGCTGCTGTTTCATCCAACCGCAGCAGAAGCGTCAGCACTGGGACAATTCCAGTTCTGTGATGACATGGGGGAATGGTATCGTTTTCCGTTGGCAGCAGCTGGACAAGAGCAAGCTTTACGGCAGTGTCTGTTGTCACATCGGTTCTTACAGCGAATTCATCGTTCCTCTGCGGTGTTGGTAGAACCATTTTGGCTGTACGGTGCATTGGCTTGCAGTAGGATTCGCCGGAAACGATGGTATCATTGGAATTTTGCTTGCTGGGACTTCGTTCGGCACAGCATTGGCAGGAGGAGACAAAGTTGACAGAAGAGAAAAAGCCATTGATTTCTGTTTTGATGGGCGTTTATAATTGTGAGGATCGTTCTATGTTGGAGCGTTCTGTGCGTTCAATTGTGGAGCAGACATATTCAAACTGGGAGTTGATTTTATGTGATGATGGCTCAACCAATGCTTCTTTGACATGGATGCGGAGTCTGGCTGCACGGGATGATCGAATTCGCTTGCTTCAGAATCATCAAAATCTGGGCTTGGCACGTACCTTAAATCGTTGCCTTTCTGTTGCAAAGGGGGAATATTTGGCACGGCAGGATGACGATGACTATTCGGACCCAGAACGATTTGCAAAACAGATTGCTTACTTGAAAGCACATAAAGAAATTGATTTTGTTGGAACAAATTGTGATTTGTACACGCCGGAACGGGGCGTTTTTGGCAGTTGGACACGACCGAAAAGCCCAGAAAAAAAAGATTTCCTGTTTAATTCACCGTTTATTCACGGTTCTGTGTTGTTTTGTCGGAAGTGTTTTGAGAAAGTCAGCGGCTATCCGATCATGAAAAAAATTGCACGCTGTGAGGACTATATGTTGTTTATGCAGATGTATGCAGCAGGGTTACAGGGGGCGAATCTGCAAGAATCATTGTATACCTACTATTTCGATCAGAACCACCATCATATTCCATTTAAAGAACGGGTGGATGAGACAGTGGTGCGATGGAGAGGATTTCAGCTTTTGCGGCTGCTGCCATGGGGATTGCTATATGTGGTAAAACCGTTGGTCTTGGCGTTGCTGCCTGAAAAGTTGGTCAATCGGTTGCATTCTTAAATAATACCGCTGCATGGAATGTATATTTTTAGAAAAAATAGGAGCTTGCATTTGAGATGAAATTTCCATGTTCATAATTTATAAAAAAATGCAATTGCTTTGTGGCAAAATGCAAAAATTCTTTTCAGGTGCTTTTCAGCTTCATTTCACACGATATACACAATCCTCCGGTATACTATAACCATGCTCTTAGAAGAGAGCATGTAACATCCTCTAAAGTGCTTTTGCATTTACCCCGGTGCAAAAGTATCATCCCCAATAATCCCTATATCATAGCAGTGAACGCCTCCACCCCGGGGCGTTTGCTGTTTGTGATAAAATATTTGATTATTGATAACTTTGCATTTTACTTAACTCCTTTCAAATAAATCTGTGTGAAAGAGCGTGTATCGATTGGTTCCGGTACACGCTCTTTCCATTTTTTGATTTGTCGAAAAAATTGGAAAACAGCATGTGGAAAGGATTCTTTTTTGTTGTTGTGACAGTTTTGTAGGAAAAACAACATTATGTCTTGCATTTTTATTGGGGTTGTGTTATACTAAAACCATTGCAAATTTTATGAAAATGATTGAAAATATGAAAAAATGGTTTATAAAAACCAAAATAAGAGAGGGTTATACGAATCATGCAATATCAAGAAGCTTATCAACGATTGGAATTGTACGGACAAACACACCTGCTGCAATATTATGATACGTTGTCATCCGAGCAGCAAGCTGCACTTTTGCAGCAGATTGCAGATATGGACTTTTCCGTTTTGGAACGGGCGATGCAGAAGGAAACACCAAGGGGAAAATTGGAACCGCTGGGAGCATGTACAATTTCAGAAATTGCTGAGAAACAGGCAGAATACCGGAAAATTGGGCTGGATGCCATTCGCAGCGGCAGTGTGGGTGCTGTGCTGCTGGCAGGCGGACAGGGGAGTCGGTTAGGCTGTTCTGGACCCAAGGGCGTTTTTCAGATTGGTGTAAACAATGATTTGACGATTTTTGAGTGTCTTTTTCGCAATTTGATGGAAGTGACAGCAGAAGCCGGTGTAGCAGTTCCACTGTTTATAATGACCAGTGAGACAAATGACGCAGAAACGAAGACGTTTCTGGAAAAAAAGCAGTTCTTTGGATATCCGAAAGACTTTGTATATTTTTTTGTGCAGGAAATGGCACCAGTTGTAGATGCAGACGGAAAGATTCTGCTGGAGACAAAGAGTCGTATGGCAGTTTCTCCAAATGGCAACGGCGGTTGGTTTTCTTCCATGCAGCGTGCGGGATTGCTGGACGTGTTGGAACAGAAGCATATTACATGGCTGAATGTATTTGCTGTGGATAACGTTTTGCAGCGGATGGCAGACCCATGTTTTATTGGTGCAACGATTGCTGCAAACTGTACATGCGGCAGCAAAGTAGTTGCAAAGGCAAATCCAGATGAAAAGGTAGGGGTACTCTGTCTGGAAGACGGCAAGCCTTCTATCGTAGAGTATTTTGAAATGACAGACGATATGCGGAATCTGCGGGAACCAGATGGCACGCTGACTTATCGGTATGGTGTAATTTTGAATTATTTGTTCCGTGTAGATCAGCTGTGTAAAACACTGCATTGTAATTTGCCGCTGCATCGAGCATTTAAATCGGTGGCGTGTCTGACAGAAGATGGAACAACTGTGAAGTCAGAGAAGCCAAATGGTTATAAACTCGAAACACTGGTACTGGATATGGTGCATATGCAGGAAAATTGCTTACTGTATGAGGTGGATCGAGAGCGGGAATTTGCACCAGTGAAGAATGCAGAGGGTCCGGATTCGATAGAAACCGCAAGAGAACTGTTGAAAAAGAATGGTGTAACATTGTAATCCGATAAATTTAGATTGCAAAAAACGGAAAGCAGAACGATGCTTTCCGTTTTTTGTGTAAAGATTGTGTGATCCTTTTACTGTGTCAGTATAGATGCTCGTTTGACAGGTTGTTTTACAATGCATTGCTTTGGACATTCCTTGACACAAAGTCCACAGGAAACGCATTTGTCATAATCAATGACAGCATGATTATCGGTCACATGAATGGCATCAAACTTGCAGACCTTTTCACACTTCTTGCAGCCGATACAGGCGTTTTGACAGGCTTGCATGGCAGTTTTTCCCATATCCTTGGAGGAGCAGAGCACATCGACTTTTCTCTTCTCTGGTCGCAGCGTAATCAATCCATTGGGACAGGCTTTTGCACATTTGCCGCAGGAAATGCATTCCTCTGTGCAGATTACCGCCAGACCGTCTTGAATGCGGATACAGTTTTTATCACAGACCGCTGCACAGTCCCCCAGTCCCAGACAGCCATGCATACAACTGCCTGTACCGCCATAGAATCGCTTTGCCGCTGCACAGGTTTGTACACCATCAAATACAAATTTGGGTTTGGTTGCAGTACAAGTACCGTTGCAGTGTACTACAGGAATTTTGCGTTCTGCTGCGGAGACCGCAACACCCATGATATCGCCAATGCTGCTGGCAGCCGCTGCACCGCCCGGCAGACAGGCATTCATTGCAGCCCCTTTGCTGACAATTGCATCGGCATAGTCGGCACAGCCGGCATAGCCGCAGGCACCGCAGTTTGCACCTGGCAGAATTTCTGTGATGTGTTTTGTTCGTTCATCCACCTTGACGGCAAATACTTTGGAGATAACAGTCAACAAAATGCCGAATACCAATCCAAAAACGACAAACAGTAAAATTGGCAGGATATATTCCATTGTTCATTTCGCTCCTTTCTCACTGTCCCAAACCGCCGAATCCCAGAAAACTCATGGATACGATGGCAGCTGCCACTAAAGTTGCTGGTACGCCACGGAACATTGCCGGTGATTCTGATTCTGCGTCATCCACTCTGGAACGAACACCGGAGAACAGTACCATTGCCAGAGCGAAGCCAAATCCGGAGAAAAAGGCATTGACCATGGATTCCCAGAAGGTGTAATTTTCATCAATGTTCATGATGGTAACACCGAGTACGGCACAGTTTGTGGTAATCAGCGGCAAATAAACGCCGAGAGTTTTGTAGAGCGGCGGCATGATTTTCTTGATAATCATTTCCAGTAGTTGCACAAATACGGCAATAACCAGAATAAAGGCAACCGTTCGGAGATAGGTGAGGTCATTTGGCAGGAGCAGAAAGTAATAAATCGGATAGGTCACCAGCGAAGCACAGAGCATAACAAAGATAACCGCTGCTCCCATGCCAAGACTGGAGTCGAATTTTTTTGATACGCCCAAAAATGGACAGCAGCCGTAGAATTTGGAGAGAACGAAATTGTTTGTCAAAACGGCAGCAATGATAATGGTAACGAGTGTACTCATGCTTCTACCTCCTCACAGTTGGCACGGCAGACCGCTGCATTTGGGCAGGCACTGCATCCCAGTTTTTTTGGCGGTTTCTTTTTGGCGAGCCGGCAAACAACGGCAATGATGATGCCGAGCACAAAAAATCCGCCTGCCGGCATGACAAACAGGGACATCGTATGTCCTTGCATAAATGGAATCATCAGACCAAACCAGCTGCCGGAACCGAAAATTTCCCGAATGGAACCCATTAGAAATAAGGCAAGTGTAAAGCCCAGACCCATGCCCGCACCGTCCAGAAGAGAGGGCAGCAGGCTGTTCTTGCTGGCGAACATTTCCGCTCTGCCGAGGATAATGCAGTTTACGGTAATCAATTCCAAAAATGCTCCTAAACTGGTGTACAGGGATGGCACAAAACCATGCAGCAAAAATTGAATCAGGGTTACAAATGTGGCAATGATGACAATATAACAGGGCAGTTTCACTTGTTCTGGAATGATTTTCCGCAGCAGACTGATGACGAGATTGGAGAAAATTAGAACAAATGTGGTGGAAAGTCCCATACCAATGCCGTTAAATGCCCCTGTCGTAACGGCAAGTGTCGGACACATGCCAAGCAGGGAGACCAGAACTGGATTCTCCCGAATCAACCCCTTTGTAAATTCCTTTCCATAATTCATGGTAAAATCGCCTCCTTATTTTGTGCAAAGGTGTCCATTGCACAGGTCACAGCTGCTTTCATGCCATTGGAGGAATAGGTAGCCCCGGTGATGCCGTCCACCTGTTCCACCGCTGTGGGATCGGATAAGCCAATGAGGAAATTCGTTAGCAGTTCTGGATTGGTCTGCACCTTTGTGCCCAGTCCGGGTGTTTCGGTGACAGAAACAAACGAAATGCCAGTCAATGCTCCTTCTGCATCCAATCCAATCACTACCTGCAAGCCGCCTTTATTATAGCCGTTTGCAGTGACCAATATGGCCGTTTGCTGATGTTCATCCACATAAACTGCTGTTGCAGTGGCTTTTTCGTTGTCTGCTGACTGGAAATTCGGTATTTCGATAAAGTTTCCAGCGTTTGGAAGCTCTTGCAAGCTGGTTTGAATCGAAGCGGCTTCTGCGGCTGCGATTTTTTCTTTTGTAATGCTGTTGACTACGGCAAGCAGACCGCAGCAGCAGGCACAAACTACTGCCAGCACAATCGGTGGTTTGATGAAATTTTGCTTTTGTTTCATCTTAGGCATCCTCCTTTTTTGCTTTTTTCGCACCCAGCGGTTTGGTCATCGTCAGCTTGTCGATGTATGGGGTGAGCAGGTTCATCAGCAGAATGGAGAACGAGCAACCCTCCGGCATACTGGCAAATTCTCGGATGACAAAGGTCAGAATGCCGCAGCCAATCCCGAAAATCCATTTTCCCTTTGTGGTAATTGGGGTGGTCACATAGTCAGTTGCCATGAAAAATGCACCAATCATGACACCGCCGCTTAGCAGGGCATATGGTACAGTGGTCAGATTGTCACCGGTTGCCAGTGTATAGAAGAGTGTCAGAATGCCCAGAGAGCCGAGGTAGGCAATGGGTGTAGATGGGGAGATCACGCTTGTGAAAATCAGGAACAGTCCGCCGAGGAGCAGTGCCAAGGCAGAGGTTTCGCCGATGCAGCCGCCAACATTGCCGAGGAAAAGTGCAGTCAGGCTGGCGTCTCCGCTGACGAGCGGGGTAGCAGAGGTGACCGCATCCAGATTCAGTGAACCGGCGGAGGAACTGAGCATATTGCCGAGGGAAAGTCCCTGATAGTAAAACGGCTTGACCCATGTGGTCATATCACTGGCAAAGGACAGTAAAAGAAAAATTCTGCCCGTAATGGCAGGGTTGGCAAAGTTGCACCCCAGACCGCCAAACAGCTGCTTGACCACTGCAATGGCAAAGATACAGCCGATGGCTGCCTCCCAGAAGGGTAGGGTTGCCGGCAGATTCAGAGCCAGCAGCAAACCAGTCAGAGCGGCACTGCCGTCTGTGATGGTAATGGGCTTTTTCATCAGTTTTTGACAGACTGCTTCCGTTGCCAGACAGACAGCAATACAGAAGAGTATCAGCAGCAGTGCCCGCAGTCCGAAAACGATGACACCGGATATTGCTGCGGGCAGCAGTGCCAACAGCACCAGCCCCATAATTTTTTGTGTTGTCATCCCACTCCGAACATGCGGAGAGGGGGAAACCGTTAGAATTTGCAAAACAGACACCCCTTTCTTACTTCTTGGCAGCTATGACCATTGCCTTGGCAAACTGGTTGGTTTCTGCAACGGGACGTTTTGCCGGACAGGCATACGTACAGCAGCCGCAGTTCATACATAGCATAACATGTAGAGATTGCAATGCTTCAACATCCTTTTTTTGATAGGCCTTTGCAATCTGCGGCGGCATCAGCCGCAGCGGACAGGCTTGGATACAGCGCCCACAGTGAATGCAGGCGGATGCCTTTGGTGCAGCCGCATTTGCAAATGCCACAATGGCGTTATTCGCCTTTAAAATTGGGTCATGAATGTCTGCAATCGGCATTCCCATCATGGGACCGCCGTATAACAGTTTTTTGACTCGTTCCATATCACATTGTGCAAAGGTCAGTACATCTTCCACTGGCGTTCCCATCGGGACAATGACATTGCAGGGATTGCCGATGCAGTCACCGTCTACTGTGACCATTCTCTGTACCATAGGCATACCCGTTTTCAGATACCGGCTGACAAAGGCAACGGAAGATACATTCATAACAATCACGCCTTGATCTGCCGGCAGCTGTCCTTCCTGCACCACTCTGCCGAGTGTGTGATAGATCAGTACTTTTTCTGCCCCTTGCGGATAGGTAGAGGGGAGAGAAATTACTTGAATCCGGCTGTCATGAGCAGCTTTTTCCGTCAGGATTCGGATGGCATCGGGTTTATTGGACTCAATGCCAATGATGCAGTGTGGAATATCCAGCCAGTGCAGCACCTGCTGAATGCCGTCAATGACTTCTTCTGGGGCTTCGACCATTTGACGGTTGTCAGACGTGATATAGGGTTCACATTCTGCGGCATTGATGCACAGCGTGTCCACAGTTTGTTTGGGTGCTAACTTGACATGGGTCGGAAAGCTGGCACCGCCCATACCGACCAGACCGCTTTCCCGAATGGCTTCCAGAAATTCTGTTTTGCTGGAGATGTTGGGCGGTTGAACTGAATCCGAAACGGTTTGCAAGCCATCGGTTTCGATTTCCACACATTTGCAAGTTCTGCCATTGCTCATGCGGAAGTCGGGGATGGCTTTGACGGTACCGGATACACTGCTGTGGATGGGAGCTGCCATAAAGGCATCGGTATCTCCGATTTTCTGCCCTACAGAGACAGTTTCCCGCACTTTGACGAGCGGCGTACAGGGTGCACCAATGTGCATACTCATCGGAATCCGAACCAGGTTCGGAACTGGAAGGGGCTGGCTGGCAGCGTGTTCTGTATTCTTGTGGTGTGCCAGTTTAACGCCGCTGAGTTTTTTGAGCATAGAATAGCCTCCTTTGTTGTTTTGATTGTGTATCGGGAAAGCAAGCCACGGGGAACAGTGGAAAAGCAGGTATCTGCAATCGTTTTGCTGTTCGGCAGATTTGCCTGTCCAGATATCGGCATCGTGCCGTTTCACAAAAAAATTTTTTACATCTACAAAAAATACTTTTCTTTTTTCTGTAAACGTGATATGATAATGATGCTGTTTCGTTCTTTCTGCAAATGCTGTCACCGAAACAGCAGACTTTTTATATCTGTTTCATCGGAAAGCAGCAGGAAATTCTCTCTATCTGCGATTGTTCAATCGCATTTGATATACTGTCCTCTACTGCAAGCAACGGTGTTGTTTGCAGTGACGCTAAAAGCAGCTGCAAAGCCACCACCGGCAATTCATTGCCAGTATTGCAAAATTGTAGATTTTGCAATAGAGCCTAGTATAAAGAGTACCTGATAGGAGAAAGAACGTGTACGATATTATTATAATATAAATAAAGAAGGTTGTAAATAGATAACAGTCTATTTTTCAAAAAGTCCGTCGGAAAGTCACAAAAACATGACGGCAGCGAAAAAAAATTAGGAAAGAGGGCAAAAGATATGAAAGGTTATCGAATTAGTTTTATTCGGCATGGTAGAACCGTTGCAAATGATAAGGGCGTTTATATTGGACGAACAGATTATCCGCTTTCTCGAAAAGGGGCTAGTGAGCTATACAGCAAACTGGATGAATATGAATATCCGCATGTGGCGAGAGTATACAGCAGTCCGTTGCAGCGTTGTACGGAGACAGCAGAAATTTTATTTCCAGATGCACAGCTGCAAACTGTGGACAATCTGATTGAGATGGATTTTGGTGATTTTGAGGGTAAGACAGCAGACGAACTGGTCAAGCAGGATGCCTTTTTGCAGTGGCTGAAGGGCGGTGCTGACTGTCGCCCTCCAAAGGGAGAAAGTTTGGAAGAAGTGCAGCTGCGGATTTTTAAGGCATTGCGGGAGATCATTCGGGATATGATGAACACAGACATTCTACATGCTGCGGTGATTACACATGCTGGTATTTTGTCAAATTTGATTGCAGGGTTTGGACTGCCGAAGATTGACCCGAAGGAATTGCGTCCGGCACCGGGAGAAGGCTATGATGTGCTAGTAACTGCCTCTCTTTGGCAGCGTTCTGGTGCATTTGAAGTACTGGGCATGACACCTTATCGGATGAACTGAAATTTTTTGGGAATGCTGCTGCAAAAATGGGGGATACTATTGTTGCCTGAAAAATACTTTTTTGCTGGAAAGGAGCATTCCCATGATGCATCTGCACACACTGCATGTTTTTTCAAAAACCATTTTGAAACAGACCCGTCAACCAGTTTCCTTTTATTTTTGGAGTTGGCTTGGCTGCGGTATTCTGCTGATCCTTTGTCGGATTGCCATTTGTCTTGCCGTACAAATCGGCTTTTCCTTTTTGGATCTACTGCCCTATCTGGAGACTGCTTGGTATACAGTGCGGCTGCTCTTTGCAATCGGCGGATTTTTTCTGCTGCCATTGCTGCTGTATCGTTGTATCTATCATTGTGCTGTTGCAGCCAGTCTGACCGCAGAACCGGCACCGGAACGGTCTGCCTGTTATCGGCTTTCGCTCTGTCTGCATGGATTGCGATGGTTATCCGTATTGCCGCTGCCGTTCTGCCTTTGGGGAATGCGTTGGTGTTTGCAGCAGGGAGCAGGCGTACAGGATGGGATTTGGTGGATGATGGCTGCGTTGCAGTTTGTCACACTGTCTGTTTTGTTTGTGATTGGATTTTTTTGGATTCTCCCAGTGATGACTGCTGCACCGGTGTTGCAGGGGCTTTCCCCAAATGCTAATTGCAGAACCATTTTGCATCGTGCTTTTTCTCTGATGGAAGGCAGAAGAAAACAGTGGTATCGCTTGCTTTTGCAAAGTTTGCCGCTCTGGTTGCTGCCGCATTGCTGGGGGAGACTGGCGATGATGCAGACAGTTTATGTTGGTGTCATTTGTAAAGAATTACAGTATGCAAATAGAAAAGGAGGAACAGACCGTGGCACAAATTCTGAAGTGGCGTATGGAGCGAATGCAGCCCTGTACACTGGAGCAGTTTCTCAGAAACGAAAAAAACGTATCCCGCAGACTGCTAACGAAGCTCAAACGACAGGACGGGCTTTGGTGCAACGGCAAGCCCATTCGCAGCATTGATCTGGTGCAGTATGGCGATGTAATTGAACTGCGTTTGCCGGAGACGCCGCCGCTTGTGGCGAATGCAGTTTGTCCGGTTCCGGTTTGTCTGGAAACAGCGGACTTTGTGATTTATAACAAACCACCGGACATGCCGGTACATCCGTCACAAAATCACTATACTGACACATTGGGGAATTGTTTTTGTGCTGCCTATCCGAATTTTGCTTGTCGTCCGGTGAATCGTCTTGACCGCAATACCAGTGGACTTTGCTTATTTGCAAAAAGTGCTTATGCGGTGAATCAGCTGCAATACCGGCTGCAAAAACGGTATTATGCAGTGGTACAGGGTGTGATCACAGAGGAAGGTACGATCTCTGCTCCCATTGCAAGGGAGCAGGCATCTATCATCGTTCGCTGTATCCGTGCGGATGGAAAGCCAGCTGTGACACATTATCGTCCGCTGCGGCACAACGAAAAGTATACCTTACTGCAAATACAGCTGGAGACCGGGCGAACGCATCAAATACGGGTACATATGGCACATATCGGTCATCCGCTGGCTGGAGATACGCTCTATGGCGGCAATCTGGCAGATATTGACAGGCAGGCACTGCACTGTGGCCGATTGCTGCTGCCGAGTGTAGATGGCAGTCGTTATTTTACAGTGGGTGCACCGCTTCCGGCAGATATGCAGGAGTTGCTATGAAAATGTGTGTTTAATAAATCCGTTTTATTTGTTGCAGTTTGCTGACAAATAAAAAGCCGTTATACCATATCTATTCACGTCCTATGGTATAACAGCTTTTTTCATATATGTGTATTTCAGACACCGGAAGCAGACTGAATTGCGGTAATCGCTATATATAAATTTATGGCGATTGCTGCCAACAGCCAAGGTGCAGTGAGTAGGATTTTACTGCCCCGCATACTTTGTGCTGGTGTATTTTTGGGAAACGTGTGCTTCCGGAGATGCAGCAGGAACAGAACGCCACCAATGACTGCAATCAGCAGATAGAGCAAATTGCCATAGAGATCAAAGGCGTACAGCAGTGATTCCTTTGTAATCCAAGTATAGCCAAGGCCAAAAATCGTGGAAACTGTATTCACTGTAATATGCACAAAGATGGCAGGCAAAATGGAGTTGTGCCGTACCGCAATGGCACCTAGAAAGATGCCAAGTGGAAAGGCAAGTACAAACTGTGCAATATTTTGATGTCCCAATCCGAAGAGAAATGCTGTTAAAAGAATACCAGTGCGTTGGCTGACACGGGATAGATTTTTTAGGATAAAGCCACGGTAGAGCAGTTCTTCTGTGATAGGAGCGATCAAACAGCTGTACAAGATTTCTGCGGCAATCGCCGTGCCTGTGCCATAGTAGTCAATATCGGGTTCATATGCTGTGATTCCCCCCTGATCCAGCAAGGCAGTAATCCAGTTGGCAGCATAGCCTGTGATGCATTGAATAAAAATACCGATGAATAAATAGGGTAGAACATCAGAAAAACGAAATTGATCTGTCCGGAAAAAGCTGCGGACAGGAATTTTTGTCGTACGACAGCCAATGCAGGCAACGCCAGTGTTTGCCGTCAGAAACAGCACACCATTCAGTGCGATTAATATAGAAGATTGTTCTATATAGGTATCTGGATTTATGGAATTTCCGGAAAGCCCCAACAGGAAGTGGAACAGCAGCAGGAATAGCATGGCTGCAATTTGCACAAAGAAAAAGTGGGCAAACAATCCGAATCCGACGGCGTTAAAATAGTGTCGAATGCGTTTCCGTTCCTGTTTGGTGGGGGAAAGTGGAATTTGATAGCCGAGCAGCCCGATTTGTGGCAGAATAGAACGATAGTGAGATGCATAGGTGCGGTGTTGTGTGGGATTATTGAATGGATCATAGGGATCCGGACGAAGAAGTTGATGCAAGGAAACGCCTCCTGTCAGACGGCAGGATTACCGTCTATCTGATTTATTTTTTTCTATTGTATCATATTTTTCGAGAAACGTAAATGAAAAATCAGAAATTTTTTTCAAATACAGAAGAAAATTTGTTTTTTATTGTTGTTTTGATGAAATTGACAGCGGCGGATTTTCGCATGGAAATCAATTTTTAAATGACGATTTCCATTCTGCGCCGAAGGCGACTGCGGTCAAGCTGGCTCAGCTTGGCGGAAAGGGATTGTTAAGGGGAACAAGCTGTTCCCCTTAACAAACGTTGCAATTAGAAAAAACTGCAATCTAAGAGGGAAGAGATTCGCTGTTCGCCATATATAAAAACAAAATGGCATAGATCATGCGAAATTTAGGAGAAAGAGATTGCAAATTGGTACAACGTACGGAAAGGCGAACAGCGACATAGGCAGACAGCGCAGCGAATCTGCCGGATGATTCGGACAAGGTTTTCCTAAGAAATTCGAAAATGAATTTCCATATACAATTCACTGAATAGCAAACTGCGGTCAAGCTGGCTCAGCTTGGCGGAAAAGGGATTGTTAAGGGGAACAAGCTGTTCCCCTTAACAAACGTTGCAATTAGAAAAAACTGCAATCTAAGAGGGAAGAGATTCGCTGTTCGCCATATATAAAAACAAAATGGCATAGATCATGCGAAATTTAGGAGAAAGAGATTGCAAATTGGTACAACGTACGGAAAGGCGAACAGCGACATAGGCAGACAGCGCAGCGAATCTGCCGGATGATTCGGACAAGGTTTTCCTAAGAAATTCGAAAATGAATTTCCATATACAATTCACTGAATAGCAAACTGCGGTCAAGCTGGCTCAGCTTGGCGGAAAAGGGATTGTTAAGGGGAACAAGCTGTTCCCCTTAACAAACGTTGCAATTAGAAAAAACTGCAATCTAAGAGGGAAGAGATTCGCTGTTCGCCATATATAAAAACAAAATGGCATAGATCATGCGAAATTTAGGAGAAAGAGATTGCAAATTGGTACAACGTACGGAAAGGCGAACAGCGACATAGGCAGACAGCGCAGCGAATCTGCCGGACGATTCGGACAAGGTTTCCAAAAGAAATCCGAAAATGGATTTCTGTGAGGATTTTCATTGCACCTATAGACAAATTTTTAGAATTGTGCTATACTAAAAGAGAACCGTATCATTTCAGAAAGGAGTCGCTTTTATGATGCATGAAAAATCCTGTGGTGCAATTGTATATCGGAAATCTCACGGGAATATTGAAATTTTGCTGATTAAGCATGTGAACAGTGGGCATTGGTCGTTCCCAAAGGGACATGTAGAGGGGACAGAAACCGAAATAGAAACTGCTAAACGGGAAATCAAAGAAGAAACTGCGATTGATGTGATGATCGATCCTACATTTCGAGAGACCGTTTCCTATTTTCCAAAACGGGATACGCAAAAGACAGTTGTCTATTTTATTGCAAGAGCGAAAAATTATGATTTTGTTCCGCAGGCAGAGGAAATTGCAGAAATTCGCTGGGTCGATATTGGACATGCCTCTAATATTCTAACATATGAAAATGATAAAAATATTGTCACAAAAGCGAAAGTGATGATTCGAGAGTTTGAGTAAATGCGTATTTCTAGTGGAGAAATCAATAGATGCAAAATCGCCCGCAGAGAGAAAGGTTCTGTGGGCGGTTCGATTTTTTGTGTGGTGTTGCCTTTGTTTTGTGAGACACTATAGCAGCATTCGGAACGAAATTCCGTCTTCCTGCATGAGAAATTTGAGGTTGCTTTGCAGTATTTTGAGTTCGGCGGCAAACTCATCACAGTCGGATGTCAACAGTGGTTTTAAACGATAGACACAGTTGGAGAGTTCCATGATTTTATCCCGTCGTACCGTTAGCAGCAGCCATGGTTCTGCTTTTTCCCATGCCATTTCTACAGTTTCACATTGTGCAATATCCGGTTCTTCTGAGGCGATCAATGGTTCCACTGCATCTAGTACGGTATTTCCAGCGTGACGGACTGCCATCACAGAACCTGTACTGAGCAGCAGTAGGAGCAGTAAAATTACAAGACTGATTTTAAATCGTGTCATGGATTGGTTGCTCCTTTTTATTTTTCTTTGGAATACAGGTACAGATACCATTTTGGTCAGCGGTCAGTAAAAAGATGTTTTTTGCCTGTAATTGCCGTCGCTGTAGTTCTGCTGTCAGCCAGCTGGTTTCTTTTTGCAGACTGTGCAGGGCGGTACGACTGATTTTTCCGTCTGAAATCAGTGTGACAGGCGGATCAATGGTTTTAGGATGCAGGTCAACATCTTGTAGCGTTAAGGGCTGGTGTTCTTTTTTTAAATAGACGGAAACGCTGCCAGTTGTCTCGACAATGGCAAATTGGATTTCTTCCAGAGAGAACACCTGATTGCCTCGCAGGGCAGTCATTAGATCATCAAGGGAAAAGCGAAGTTCTCGTAAGGTGTCTTGCTCTAACTGCCCGTTGCGAATGATAATTTTGGGACTGCCGCAGATAATTTGCCGCAGACGACGACTTTTTAATGTAAACCAAGAGGTAATGACTTCAAAGCAGACCATTGATAGGATTGGTAGAATGCCCGGCAGCAGGGGAATAGACGGATCTTCCAGCGGTAAAGTGGCAATGTTGGAAATCAAAATGGTGATTACCAGTTCCGAAGGCTGTAGTTCACCAAGCTGTCGTTTCCCCATCAGACGCACAGCGAAAATGACAACAAAATATAAAATCAGTGCTCTTATTAAAATAGTACCCACGTTCACCGTTTCCCTTCGTTTTATTTTGGGCATGGATTGCGGTAATAGTATGAACTGAATTTGCAGAATTATCCGTCTTTTTTGGAAGAAAGAATTTTTTTGCCTGTGGTGGTTGATTCCCATGCAAGAGTATGATATAATAAAATGTAATGTGAGAAAAAGAGAAAAGGAGGAATTGGAGATATGAAACGGATTTTGATGATTTCCACAGTCGCTTCCATGCAGGATCAGTTTAATATGGCAAATATCAGAATGTTGCGAAAAATGCATTGTGATGTCTATGTTGCCTGCAATTTCGTGCAGGGGAATAATACCTCGCTGCAGCGAGTTGCCGCCTTTCGCAATGAATTGACTGCACTCGGTGTCACGTGTCATCAGATCGATTTTGTCCGCAGTCCGTTTCATTTGTTGCAGAATCAGACTGCCTATCGGCAACTGTTAGCTTTGCTGAAAGCAATTCCATTTGATTGTATTCACTGTCATACACCAGTCGGCGGCATGTATGGCAGAAAGGCTGCGGCTGCATGTGGGATTCCTGTCATTTATACGGCACATGGCTTCCATTTTTATAAAGGAGCGCCTCTCCAGAACTGGTTGTTTTTTTATCCGGTGGAAAAATATTATGCCAAGAAAACAGACGTACTGATTACGATCAATAGTGAGGACTACGACCGTGCTACCAGAAAGCTGTCGGCAAAACAGATTGTTCGGATTCCGGGAATTGGTTTGAAGCCCGGGAAGTATCGATTCGCAACACGCAGCCGTGAAGAAGTGCGGGAAGCATTGGATTTGCCGTTGGATTCGATTTTGTTGATTTCGGTGGGAGAACTTAACCGCAATAAAAATCATCGTGTGATTTTACAGGCAATGGCACGTCTGCCGCAGCTTCCTTTATATTATATATTGTGCGGAAAAGGCAGCGAGGAGCATTTTCTTCGGAATCTTGCCCATGACCTGCACCTTTCTGAGCGTGTCAGAATTCTTGGCTATCGGCAGGATGTCTGTGATTTGCTCCATGCCGCTGATATTTTTTGCTTTCCGTCCAAACGGGAGGGATTGGGTATGGCAGCTTTGGAGGCAATGGAGGCTGGTTTGCCGCTTGTGACATCTAACATTCACGGCATTCAGGATTATTCCCTTTCTGGTGAAACAGGATTTTCCTGTGCACCGTCTGATGTAGAAGGGTTTGCCCATGCGATTGAAACGCTTTCAGAAGACAGAAATATGCGGCAGCGGATGGGAAAATACAATCAGCGTTCGGTAGAAGCTTTTTATCAGGGAGAAACAGATAAAATTATGGACGCTGTTTATCATGAGATATTGGAACTCGATACGGTAGTGCCGGAATTGGCTGATCGTACATAAAAAATTTACAAAACAAATTGAAAAAAATAGAATTCTCCTATTGCAATTCGCTTGGGAATGTGTTATAATATTGCTTGCGTGATTGCAATAGATATGCGATGAAGTGAAAGGTTGCCGGCGGTATGTCGGGTAATTTTCATGGAGTATGTCCGATTTAAAACCGGGCGATTCAGGATATAACACAGTCTGTGGTGAGAAAAAGTTTACGCAGTGGTGCATACTGCGTAAAGGACAGACTTGTGCCAAAACCAGCTCGGAATACCACTTTTTAGGGGTTCCGAGCTTTTTTATATGCTGCCGCACGGAAACACCCGGCAGCGTGGCAAAAAATCCTGCTGCCCCCAATACCAGCAAGGAGGCGAGAGAAAAATGGCAGTCAACGAAAAAATCAGAATCAAGATCAAGGGCTATGAGCACGCAACAGTGGATGCTGCTGCTGCAAAGATTGTAGAAGCTGCAAAGAGAAGCGGTTCCAGCGTGTCCGGACCGATTCCGCTCCCGACAGATAAGGAGATTATCACAATTCTGCGTGCAACACACAAATATAAGGATAGCCGTGAACAGTTTGAAATGCGTACGCATAAGCGGCTGATTGATGTGATTCGTCCGACGCAGAAGACGACAGAAGCGTTGCAGAAGCTGGAAATTCCGGCAGGCGTAGACATCGTAATGGAACTCAAGTAAGTTTCAGCAGACAATGGAACGACATTGTCCGGTCAAGTTGATGTAAGGTCAACCAATAACCAACAGGAGGAAATGCAAAAATGCAAAAGGCAATTATCGGTAAGAAAATCGGTATGACACAGATTTTCGATGAAAATGGCAGAGTCATTCCGGTTACCGTTGTGGAAGCTGGTCCGTGCGTAATCGTACAGAAGAAGACAGTGGAAAACGACGGCTATGCAGCAGTACAGATGGGTTACGGCGATGTGAAGCCGCAGAGACTCAACAAGCCGATGAAGGGGCACTTCACAAAGGCAGATGTTGCACCAAAGAAAACATTGAAAGAATTTCGCCTGGAAAACAGCGATGCGCTGAATGTAGGCGATGTTGTAAAGGCAGATACATTTGCAGTCGGTGACAGCGTGGATGTCAGCGGTACCAGCAAGGGTAAGGGCTTTGCCGGTGCGATTAAGCGGCATAACCAGCACAGACTGAAGGAAACACACGGTACTGGTCCGGTACACAGACAGGCTGGTTCCATGGGTGCTTGTTCTTCTCCGTCTCGTATTTATAAGGGCAAGGGCATGCCGGGTCACATGGGTGCAGAATCTGTTACCGTACAGAATTTGGAAATCGTAAAGATTGATACGGAAAACAATCTCATCGCAATCAAGGGTGCGGTTCCAGGCCCGAAGGGCGGTATCGTTGCCATTGTTGACAGCGTAAAGGCGTAAAGGAAGGAGGCAACATAAATGGCAAAAGTTTCAGTTTTTGATATGACAGGCCAGCAGGTTTCGGAAATCGAGCTTGCAGATGCTGTGTTCGGAATTACGCCGAATGAATCCGCAATGCATGCCATGGTTGTAAATTATCTTGCCAATCAGCGGCAGGGTACACAGTCCACACTGACCCGTTCTGAGGTTCGTGGCGGCGGCAGAAAGCCATGGAGACAAAAGGGTACTGGTCATGCAAGACAAGGCTCTATCCGTGCACCACAGTGGACACACGGCGGTGTGGCACTTGGCCCGAAGCCGAGAGATTATCGTTACACATTGAATAAGAAGTTGCGGAGACTCGCAATGAAGTCCGCACTTTCCACAAAATTGCTGGACAGCAACTTGATTGTTGTAGACAGCCTGACCACAGACAGCTACAAGACAAAGACAGTTGTTGCAATGTTGAAAGCACTGAACGTAGATGGCAAAGCAATGCTCGTAACTGCGGAAAAGGATGAAAAGCTGGTAAAGAGTGCAGCAAATATTCCGGGTGTAAAGACTGCTGCTTGCAACACACTGAATGTATACGACATTCTGCATCACGATAAGTTTATCGTTTCTAAGGATGCCGTGGCAAAAATCGAGGAGGTGTATGCAAAGTGAAAGCACCGCAGGATATTATTCTGAAGCCGATGATCACCGAGCAGACCGTGGATAACATGCAGGAAAGCAAGTACACGTTCCAGGTTGCCAAGGATGCAAACAAGATCGAAATTGCACAGGCTGCCGAAGCCCTCTTCCATGTAGAGGTTGTCAAGGTGAATACTGTAAACTGCACTGGGAAGACAAAGCGGGTTGGTCGCTTCACCGGTAAGAAAGCGGATTATAAGAAGGCAATCATCACCATCAATCCGGAAACCACAAAGACTGGTAAGGATGGCAAGAAGCTGAAGGGTTCGATTGAATTCTTTGATGGGATGTTTTAATCTCGGCTGATTGGCTGAGAACGTATGGGAGTCGTGCTCCCGCAAATGAGCATTTGAGGAGTGAAATAAATGGCTATTAAGAGCTACAAGCCGACAACCCCATCCCGCAGAGGGATGACTGTGACCGATTACTCTGGTCTGTCCAAGGTTGCACCGGAAAAAAGCTTGCTGGAACCGCTGAAGAAGAATGCGGGTCGTAACAGCTATGGTAGAATCACCGTTCGTCACAGAGGCGGCGGAAATAGAAGAAAATATCGTGTTATCGATTTCAAGCGGAACAAGGATGCAATGAATGCAACTGTTCTGACACTGGAATATGATCCGAACAGAAGTGCATTTATCGCACTGGTACAGTATGAAGACGGCGAAAAGCGTTACATCCTCGCTCCGGAAGGGCTGAAGGTTGGAGACGTGGTTCGTTCTGGTTCGGATGCAGATATCAAGCCGGGTTGTGCATTGGCACTGGCTGATATTCCGGTTGGTACCTTTATTCATGCCATTGAACTGTATCCGGGTAAAGGTGCACAGTTGGTTAGAAGTGCTGGTAATACCGCACAGCTGATGGGTAAGGAAGGTGCATTTGCACTGATTCGTCTGCCATCTGGTGAAATGCGGAAGGTTTCTATTCAGTGCCGTGCTTCTATTGGGCAGGTTTCCAATGTGGATCACGAGAATGTAAACTATGGTAAGGCTGGTCGTATGCGGAATAAGGGCTGGAGACCAACTGTCAGAGGTTCTGTTATGAACCCGAATGACCACCCACACGGCGGTGGTGAAGGTAAATCACCAGTTGGACGTCCGGGACCTGTTACACCTTGGGGTAAGCCGGCTCTGGGTTATAAGACCAGAAAGAAGCACAAGGCTTCTGATAAATATATCGTAAAACGCCGTAACGGCAAGTAAGGGGAAAGGAGGAGCATTTCATGAGCAGAAGTATTAAAAAGGGACCTTATGTCCAGGAAGTCCTGCTGAAGAGAGTGCAGGCAATGAACGAAGCCGGAGAAAAGAAAGTCCTCAAGACTTGGAGCCGGTCTTCCACAATTTTCCCTGACTTTGTCGGACACACCTTTGCCGTACATGACGGCCGCAAGCATGTTCCGGTTTATGTAACAGAAGATATGGTAGGTCATAAGCTCGGCGAGTTTGCACCGACCAGAACCTTTAAGGGTCATGCCGGTTCGAAGACTTCAAATAACGGCAAGAAGTAATTTTGGAAGGAGGCGTTCAAATGGAAGCAAGAGCATATTTGAGAAATGCTCGCATTTCTCCGAGAAAAGTACAGATCGTTTTGGATCTGATCAGAAATAAGCCGGTGGATGTTGCACTGGCAACTTTGGATCTCACACCGAAAGCAGCAAGCCCGATTCTGGAAAAGCTTTTGAAGTCCGCTATGGCAAATGCAGAAAATAATTTCAGTATGAACAAGGATGCACTTTACGTTGCCGAATGCTATGCAACTCCGGGTCCGATTATGAAGCGGATTCAGCCGAGAGCACAGGGCAGAGCATTTCGGATTTATAAGAGAACGTCGCATATCACCATTGTTCTGAAAGAAGAAGAATAATCCCAAGGAGGTTAAACTATGGGCCAGAAGGTTAATCCGCACGGTCTCCGTGTTGGTGTGATTAAAGATTGGGATTCTCGCTGGTTTGCGAACAAGGCTGACTTCGGCGATACGCTGGTAGAAGACTTCAACGTTCGGAAGTTTATTAAGAAGAATCTGTATGCAGCAGGTGTTCCGAAGATTGAAATTGAGCGGTTTGCAGATAAGGTAAGAATCCACATCCACTGTGCAAAGCCGGGCATCGTAATCGGCCGTGGCGGTGCAGAGATTGAAAAACTCCGCACACAGTTGGAAAAGATGATGAATAAGCAGGTTTACGTCAACATCGTTGAAGTAAAGCAGCCGGATATGGATGCACAGCTCGTTGCTGAAAAGATTGCACTGGATTTGGAAAACAGAATTTCTTTCCGTCGTGCTATGAAGCAGGCAATCGGTCGTGCAATGCGTCTCGGTGCAAAGGGAATTAAGACAAAGGTTTCCGGTCGTCTGGGCGGTGCAGAAATCGCACGTTCAGAAAGCTATCACGAAGGTACCATCCCGCTGCAAACCATTCGTGCAGATATCGACTACGGTACGGCAGAAGCACATACCACTTATGGTCGTCTGGGCGTAAAGGTTTGGATCTACAAGGGTGAAGTGCTCAAGGGCGATGCTGCAAGAGCAGCTGAGCAGAGAGAAAAGGTAGAGAGAAAGTCCCGTGACAACAACCGTGGCGGCAGAGACGACAGAAGACGTCGTGACAACCGGAACGGTGACCGCAGAAACGGTGGCTTCCGTCGTGGCGAAAAAAGAGAAGGAGGTAAACAGTAATGCTGCTTCCGAAAAGAGTAAAATACCGTCGTGTACACAGAGGACGGATGACAGGTAAGGCTTACAGAGGTTCTACTGTCAGCAATGGTGAGTATGGTTTGCAGGCTCTGGAGCCGGCATGGATTACCTCCAATCAGATTGAATCTGCCCGTATCGCAATGACACGTTACATCAAGCGTGGCGGTCAGGTTTGGATTAAGATTTTCCCGGATAAGCCGGTTACCAAGAAGCCGGCAGGCACCAGAATGGGTTCCGGTAAAGGTGCTCCGGAATATTGGGTAGCAGTGGTAAAGCCGGGCAGAGTGATGTTTGAAATCGCTGGCGTGCCGGAAGAAACTGCAAGAGAAGCAATGCGTCTTGCGATGCATAAGCTGCCGATTAAGTGTAAGTTTGTAAAGGCTGAAGGAGGCGAGCAGGCATGAAAGCAGCAGAAGTAAAAGCAATGCCGGTGGATGAACTGAATGAAAAGCTGGTTGACCTGAAGGAAGAACTGTTTGCACTTCGCTTTCAGCTTGCTGCAAATCAGCTTGAAAATACAGCTCGTATCAAGGCAGTAAAGAAGGATATTGCCCGTGTTAAGACTGCACTCCGTGCTGCGGAACTTCAGTCTGCACAGCGCTAAGAGGAGGGCTTTACAGTGGCTGAGAGAAATTTGAGAAAAACCAGAGTCGGCAGAGTCGTAAGCGACAAGATGGATAAGACAGTCGTTGTAGCAATCGTCGACAATGTAAAACACCCGCTTTACAAGAAGATTGTGAAGAGAACCGTTCGCCTCAAGGCACATGATGAAAATAATGCCTGCAAGGTTGGCGATCGTGTAGAAGTGATGGAAACCCGTCCGTTATCTAAGGATAAGAGATGGCGTGTTGTGGAAATCATCGAAAAGGCTAAGTAATTCAAGAACGAAGAAAAAACGGTTCGTTCTGAGAGGGACGTTTCCGAAAGGAGGAACTCGCTGTGATTCAGATGCAAACGTATTTGAAGGTTGCGGACAACACCGGTGCGAAAGAACTGATGTGCATCAGAGTACTGGGCGGTACCCGGAGACGGTATGCCAACATTGGTGATGTCGTAGTCGCTTCTGTTAAGAAAGCAACACCCGGCGGCGTTGTAAAGAAGGGCGATGTAGTAAAGGCTGTTATCGTACGCTCTGCAAAGGGCCTGCGGAGAGAAGACGGCACCTACATCCGATTTGATGAAAATGCTGCGGTTATTATTAAGGAAGACAAGAACCCAAAGGGTACTCGTATCTTTGGGCCGGTTGCCAGAGAGCTGCGTGATAAGGATTATATGAAGATCCTGAGCTTGGCACCGGAAGTACTTTAATTCGGAGGTGTCATAATGAGTAAGGTACATGTAAAAACAGGTGACACCGTCGTACTGCTGACCGGTAAGGATATTTACCAGTACAAGGACGTAACCGATAAGTCCAAGGGCAGACTCGAAGGCAAGGTTGTTGCAGTTAGCCCGAAGGAAGGAAAGGTTATCGTAGAAGGCTTCAACAAGATCACAAAGCATGTCAAGCCGACCAGAATGGGTCAGAGCGGCGGCATCGTGGAAACCGAAGGGGCTCTGTATGCCAGCAAGGTGCAGCTCGTTTGCCCGAAGTGCGGCAAGCCGACCAGAATCGGTCATGTTGTAGAAGATGGCAAGAAGCTGCGTGTCTGCAAGAAGTGCGGCAAATCTTTTGAGTAAAGGAGAAACGATATGTCTACGTTGAAAGATTATTATAACAGCACCGTTGCTCCTGCAATGATGAAGAAATTCGGTTACAAGAATGTCATGCAGATTCCAAAGCTGGATAAGGTGGTTGTCAATGTGGCAGCTGGCGAGGCAAAGGACAATGCAAAGGTAATCGATGCAATTATGAACGACCTGTCCATTATTACCGGACAGAAGCCAGTTGTTTGCAGAGCAAAGAAATCCGTTGCAAACTTTAAGCTGCGGGAAGGAATGCCAATCGGCGTTAAGGTAACTCTGCGCGGCGAAAAGATGTATGAATTTGTTTATAAGCTGTTCAATGTCAGCTTCCCGCGTGTTCGTGACTTCAGAGGCATCAACGGAAATTCGTTCGATGGCAAGGGCAACTATTCCACTGGTATTAAGGAACAGTTGATCTTCCCAGAAATCGAATATGATAAGATTGATAAGGTCAGAGGAATGGATATCAATTTCATTACCACTGCACAGACCGATGAAGAAGCAAAGGAGCTGCTGACACTGCTCGGTGCTCCGTTCATTAAGTAAGCAGGGAGGAACGATCATGGCAAAGAAGGCAATGAAATTAAAGCAGCAGAAAACTCCCAAATTCTCCACAAGAGCTTACACCCGCTGCAAGCTCTGCGGCAGACCGCATGCGTATCTGAGAAAATACGGCATTTGCCGTGTTTGCTTCAGACATCTGGCACATGAGGGTAAGATTCCGGGCGTTAAGAAAGCAAGCTGGTAAAAGAAGCATTACGAAAAGGAGGTCATTGGTATGCAGATTACTGATACAATAGCAGACATTCTGACAAGAATTCGGAATGCGAGCTCCGCAAAGCACGCCACCGTTGACGTTCCGGCTTCCAATGTCAAGAAGGCAATCACGCAGATCCTTCTCGACGAAGGCTACATCAAGGGCTTTCAGGTAGTGGAAGACGGCAAGCAGGGCATTATCAGAATTACATTGAAATATACAGACAGCAAGGCACCGGTTATTACCGGTCTTCGCAGAGTTTCCAAGCCGGGTCTGCGAATTTATTCTAGCTGTGCAGATATGCCGAAGGTAAGAAAGGGTCTTGGAATTGCGATCGTTTCTACTTCTAAGGGCATTATGACAGATAAGAAAGCCCGTGAACTGAATGTTGGCGGCGAAGTTTTAGCTTATGTTTGGTAAGGAGGACACACAGAATGTCAAGAATAGGTAAAAAACCGATCAGTGTCCCGGCTGGTGTTACCGTAACATGCGAAAACAATTACGTTACCGTAAAGGGACCGAAGGGTGAAATCTCTAAGCAGTTTTCCCCGGAACTGGGCATCGCACTCGAAGACGGTGTCATCACTGTAACCCGTCCGACTGATGATAAGGAGCATAGATCCCTGCATGGTCTGACTAGAACGCTGATTTCCAATATGGTGGAAGGGGTAACCAACGGTTACAGCAAAACCCTGATCATTGAAGGTGTCGGCTACCGTGCTGCAAAGAAGGGCAAGGAAGTCGTTTTGAGCGTTGGGTTCTCTCATCCGGTGAATATTCCGGAAACCGATGCCATCAAGCTGGATGTGCCGCAGCCGAATACCATCGTAGTAAGCGGTATTGATAAGCAGGTTGTTGGACAGTATGCAGCAGAAATTCGGGAAAAGCGTCCGCCGGAGCCATATAAGGGCAAGGGTATTCGCTATGAAAATGAACACATTATCCGCAAGGAAGGAAAAGCCGGCAAGGGCAAAAAGTAATTGAAAGGAGTTAAATTGCTATGATTAAAAAGACAGACAGCAATAAAGCCAGAGCAAAAAGACACGCAAGAGTTCGTGCGAAGATTTCCGGTACTCCTGAACGTCCTCGCCTGAATGTATATCGTTCCACAAAGCACATCTACGCACAGCTGATCGACGATGTAAACGGTGTGACACTGGCATCTGCATCCAGCATGGATAAGGATTTTGAAGGCACCGGCGGCAACACAGAAGCTGCTCGGAAGGTTGGCACTATGATCGCAGAACGTGCACTTGCAAAGAACATCACGGAAGTCGTATTCGACAGAGGCGGTTACCTCTATCACGGCAGAGTGAAGGAACTCGCAGACGGTGCCCGTGAAGGCGGACTGAAATTCTAAGGAGGGATTACTTTGGCAAAAATTGATCCGAACAGCTTGGAACTGACCGAAAAGGTCGTTTCGATCAATCGAGTATCCAAGACCGTAAAGGGCGGCCGTATCATGAAATTCTCCGCACTCGTTGTAGTCGGCGACGGCAATGGTACGATCGGTTTCGGTCTGGGCAAGTCCGGTGAAGTTCCGGATGCAATCCGTAAGGGCATTGAGGACGCAAAGAAGAACCTCATCAAGATTCCGCTGAAGGGTACTACTATTCCGCACGAAATTATCGGTAAGTTCGGTGCCGGCAGCGTGCTGATGAAGCCGGCTGCACCAGGTACTGGTGTGATTGCAGGCGGTCCGGTTCGTGCCGTGATTGAAGTGGCAGGTATTAAGGACATTCGTACCAAGTCCCTGCGTTCTAACAATCCGTGCAATGTCGTTCGGGCAACTATCAATGGTCTGGCATCTTGTGCAACCGCAGCAGAGGTTGCTGAAATGAGAGGCAAATCAGTTAAGGAAATTTTAGGTTAAGGAGGGTGCATCATGGCAAAGCAGATTAAGCTGGTAAAGAGCCTATCCGGTCGGAAAAAGGATCAGGTTGCAACCGCAAATTCGCTGGGTCTAAAGAAGATCGGCGACATTACCGTACAGCCGGAAAATGCGGCAACCCTCGGTAAGATTCAGAAGATCTCACACCTCGTTGAGGTGCAGGAAGCATAAACAAGGAGGTGCAGTAGGATGAAACTTCACGAATTATCACCGGCAGCAGGTTCGGTAAAGGACGTAAAAAGAGTTGGCCGTGGGCACGGTTCCGGAAACGGCAAAACCGCTGGTAAGGGCCATAAGGGTCAGAATGCAAGAAGCGGCGGCGGCGTGCGGATCGGCTTTGAAGGCGGTCAGATGCCAATCGCAAGAAGAATTCCGAAGAGAGGTTTTAAAAACATCTTTGGTACAGATTATGCGATTGTAAATGTAGCAGATTTGAATCAGTTTGCAGAAGGTACCGTTGTAGACACAGAACTGTTGATGGCAACCGGTCTGGTAAAGAAGGTTTGTGCAGGCGTTAAGGTGCTCGGCAACGGCGAATTGACAACAAAGCTGACCGTAAAGGCTGCAAAATTCTCTAAGAGTGCAGTTGAAAAAATTGAAAAGGCTGGCGGAAAAGCTGAGGTGATGTAATGTGTTTAAAACGCTGAGAGATGCTTGGAGTATCAAGGACATTCGCAAGAAGCTTTTGTACACATTATTTATGATTCTCATTTTCCGTTTCGGTTGTGCACTGGTGGTTCCATTTTTGGACACATCAGTGGTTTCCGACTGGATGAGCCAAAAAGCAACAAATGGTAACTTTCTGGAATATTTGGACATTTTAACAGGTGGTGCACTTTCTCAGGCAACCATCTTTTCCCTGTCCATTACTCCTTATATCAATGCGTCCATCATTATGCAGTTGCTAACATATGCACTGCCGCCGCTGGAACGACTGCGGGATGAGGGAGAAGAAGGCCAGAAAAAGCTGAACAAAATCACTGCTACCGTAGCGTTGGCGTTGTCTATTTTCATGTCAGTTGCATATTATTTGACATTGAAAAACAGCATGGGTGCAGTGAAAACCTATGATTCCAAGGCTGCAAATATTTTTGTGGCAGTAATTATTGTAATGTGCTTTATCGCTGGTACTTGTATCGTTGTTTGGATGGGTAATCGAATCAACGATAAGGGCATTGGCAATGGCATTTCCATGCTGTTGTTTGCCGGCATTTTGGCACGGTTCCCTACCATGGTTGGAACACTGGTAGAACTTACAAGAGAAAATCCACAGCGGTATTTCTTTGAATCGTTGGCTATTCTGGTGATCTTTGTTGTAATGATTACGTTCATTGTCTTTATGAATAACTCAGAACGCCGGATTCCGATTCAGTATGCAAAACGTGTGGTTGGCAGAAAGCAGTATGGCGG
>JAUNJC010000123.1 GCA_030523195.1 Oscillospiraceae bacterium | reverse complement strand
GCTGTCAGAAAAAGCATTATTCTATGCAACTCTTTCTGTCAGCAGCTTGTCTATTGGGCAGTAGTTTCTTCTTTGCGGTTGGTGGATTCTGTACCATTCTGCTTTATGCAATCTTTCTTCGGATACAGCAAAAACCAACCTGCCATTGTTTTCTGCTGCGAATAACTGGACATCTCTTCTTTTCTGGAATGCTATGCATGTGCTTTCTTCTGCCAACGGCATTGGCACTTCTGCAAGGACGTTCAGAAACCCATCTGAAAAGAGAATTCTGGCTGCAAGTATTGATTCCTACTGTACAACTCTCCTATTTCTTTTATCAACCTTATGGAATTGGACTGACGATTACTGGTCTGTTTGCAATTCTCACTGGTTGCTTTCTTCCCAAAAAAGCAATACGATTTTTGGCCATTTCCCTACTTTTATTGCTCTGTTTTCCATTTTTTCTCTACTGCATCAACGGATTTCTCTATCTAGACAGCAAAGCTTATATTCCTTTATTGCCGCTAACAATATTGCTATATGGCTATTTTTTTACTGCTCTACAACGAAAACAACTTCCTTGGAAAAAAATACTCTCTCTCTTTCTGTTATTCGTGACAGCTGGATTTTTCTTCTGTGATATTCTCAGCGGCTGGGAATACTGGATCTTTATTGGATTTGTTGTAACAGAAACCATCTGTTTTCTGCTGCTGTTTCAGCCTTGGAAAAAGAATTGCTGCAAAAATAGAAACCGCATTTTATGGTTGGCATGTGGGATGCAATTTACCTACTGTATTTTACTCAATGCCACTGACAGCACCATTTTAACCCAACAAAAGATGCAGCAATATCAAAATGCCTCCCTCATGCGGCTCAGTCAACAAATCACACAAAATGACAACAGCTGGTATCGGGTTTATAATGCAACCCAACCCTATGCAACTGCCAACCAAACTCAACAGGCTACTTACTTTCTTTCTACCGTCTATGCCTCTATCCAAAATAAAACCTATTCTAACTTTTACTACAACCAACTCTTCAACGAAACCAGTATTCGCAACAATGCTGCTGTGGATGCGGTCAAAAATCCAGCGTATCATATCCTAATGGGTGACAAATACCGAATTGACTATAATGATAAACAACTGTTTGGATATGAACCACGTTATACAAATGAAAGAAACTATACGGTCTATGAGAATCAACTTGCTATGCCAATCGGTTATGCAGCCAGCAGTACCATAGCAGCATCCACCTTTTCTTCCTACAGTGAGCCGGAACAAGTCGCTGCCCTATTCTCCGCAATCATCCTGCCACAAGAATATGATCAAGATGCCACTATGCAAACACTGCCAAAATCCTTTGTTCAGCCAGTCTCTCTGGATCTTTTTTCGGAGAATTTATCTTCCTTGCCAATTACAGAACAAGAGGATGGCTACTTAATAGAAACAGACCAAAACATCTCTTATTCTTCCTCCCTTCCACAATCATTTGAAGGAAAGCTTCTACTGATCTCAATGGAAGTAGACAATACCATTGTCGAACATTCTGATGATGTATTCATTTCGATCAACGGCATCAAAAACAAATTGACTGCACCAGACTGGAAATACCACAACCACAACGAACATTTTACCTATCTGCTTACAGATGTAACAGACAAGCTGGAAATCACATTTTCTGCTGGTACTTATTGCATGCAAAACATTCAATGCTTTACCTTACCAGAAACACTCCTACAAACCGCACATGAACACGTCACACCGTTGGAAATTACCGCCGACCAAGCACATGGAGATACCATCTCTGGCACGATTACTACCAAACAGGATGGTTGGTTTGTTCTGACTGTTCCTTATGATAAGGGATTCACTGCAACCGTAGACGGCAATCCCGTTTCCTGTGAACAAGTCAACCTTGCTTTTCTAGGATTTCCATTGTCTGCCGGCACCCATGAGATTGTAGTAACATATCATGCTCCCGGTGCAAAAGCAGGTATGATCTGCACCATTGCAACAGGCGTTGCAGCAGCTGCATTTTTTATTGCAGAATATCGAAGAAAAAAGAAAACAATCAACATGCAAAATATAAAATCATAAAAACGGAGGTATCATATGAGTGAAGTATCTGAAAAGGCCTGTGCCCTTTTCCGGCAAGGCTATAACTGTGCACAGGCAGTAACCGCTGCCTTTTCTGAAGAATTTGGAATGTCAAAAGAAGCTGCCCTACGCATCTCAGAAGGCATGGGAGCTGGAATGGGACGACTGCGCCTAACCTGCGGAGCCGTCTCTGCAATGGCACTGTTGGCAGGATTAAAACTGGGCAATGGTAAACCCAATGACTTAGAGAACCGAAAAAAAATTTATACTGTCGTACAAGAAATGACAAAGGCATTTCAAGAAAAAAATGGTAGTATTATTTGCAGCGAATTGCTAGGCGCTGCAAAACCCAAAGATAACAGTGCACAACCTGAAGCCCGTACCGCTACCTATTATAAAAAACGTCCTTGTGTGGGATGTGTGGCAGATTGTGCAGAAATTGTAGAACAATATTTATTGGGAGAAACATCCTGTTCTGAAACCGATTTCATCAAGTGAATTGCTTGCAAATGAAAAGTTTTCTCTTCTGATAATTGTGTAAAAAGGAGCTTCATGATGAACCAAATGAGAGCATGCAAAAAACAAGCCGAAGAACTGGTGTCCAAAATGACAGTGGCAGAGCAGGCAAGTCAACTTCGCTATGATGCTCCTGCCATTCCCCGCCTTAACATTCCAGCATACAACTGGTGGAATGAAGGACTACATGGCCTGGCAAGAGCAGGCACTGCCACCATGTTTCCACAAGCCATCGCCATGGCAGCAACCTTTGATGCAGCATTGGTACAACAGATGGGAGAAATCACTGCAACAGAAGCACGTGCAATGTATAACGCCTGCTCACAGGCAGAAGACCGTGATATTTATAAAGGACTTACGATTTGGGCACCAAATATCAATATTTTTCGAGATCCCCGATGGGGCAGAGGACAAGAAACCTATGGCGAAGATCCCTATCTGACGGCAACACTTGGCAAAGCAATGGTTGTTGGCTTGCAGCAGAACGATGGTACTTTTTTGAAAACCGCTGCCTGTGCAAAACACTTTGCCGTACACAGTGGTCCAGAAGCCGTTCGGCACACATTTGATGCAAAGATATCCCCAAAAGATTTGGAGGAAACCTATCTTCCTGCCTTTCAAGCACTTGTAGAAGAAGCAGAGGTAGCGGGCGTAATGGGAGCGTATAATCGGGTTAACGGTGCTCCTGCCTGTGCCAATCCCTTTCTGATGCAAAAACTGAAAGACTGGCAGTTTGACGGATATTTTGTCTCTGACTGCTGGGCAATCCGGGACTTTCATACCACCCATAAGATTACAGAAACGGCAACGGATTCCATTGCCCTTGCCCTGAAAGCCGGTTGTCACTTGAACTGCGGATGCACCTATGTGCAAATTCTGCTGGCACTGGAAGAGGGAAAAATCACTGAGGAAGATATTCGTACTGCCTGCGTACAGGTGATGCAAACTCGTTTTCAACTGGGTATGTTTGAAGCACAGCAACCTTTCTCTGATATTCCAATTACTGCTCTATCCTGTCCGGCACATAAATCAAAATCCCTCGCCGCTGCAAAACGTGCAATGGTACTGCTGCGGAATGAAAAGCAAATTCTCCCCCTATCAGCAGATTCGCTTCAGACCATTGCAGTTATCGGTCCGAATGCGGACAGTCGGGCTGCCCTCTTCGGCAACTACAATGGCACGGCTGACCACTATGTGACATTCTTAGAAGGCATTCAACGAATATTTTCCGGACGAGTACTCTATGCAGAAGGCTGTCATCTTTTTCATGACCGCTGTGCTGAACTGGCACAGCCCGGTGACCGATATGCTGAAGCGGTTGCAGTTGCGAAAGCAGCTGATGTGGTCATACTCTGCTTGGGTTTAGATGCCACGTTAGAAGGCGAAGAAGGCGATACTGGAAATGAATTCGCATCCGGTGACAAGGCTGATCTGCTTCTTCCAGAACCACAGAGAATATTGCTAAAAAAAATCGCAACAACAGGAAAACCAGTGATTCTTGTCACAGCAACTGGCAGTGCTATTCAACCAGAAATCCAAACAGACGGCTGGATCCAAGCTTGGTATCCGGGTTCAGAAGGCGGAACAGCACTGGCAGAAATCCTTTTTGGACAATGTTCTCCATCTGGTAAGCTACCAGTAACCTTCTATGCCGATGCAGACAAATTGCCCGCTTTTACAGACTACCGGATGCAGGGGCGGACATATCGCTACACACAAGACAATCTTCTCTATCCATTTGGCTATGGACTCACTTACGGCAAGATTGTCTGCATTGATTTGCAGTATGCAAATGGATTCGCCATTGTAATAATTGAAAATCAAGGTCCCCTTGAAACAGAAGATGTAATACAAATTTATGTGCAGGATAATGCAGCATGTGCCGTTCCTTTCTATAGTTTGTGCGGATTTCAGCGTGTGGCATTGCAAGCAGGAGAACAGCAAAAAGTTGTAGTTCCACTTTCTAAAAATACTTTTACCAGTGTGGATGAAATGGGCAGACGGAATGTATATGGTACTGTATTTACGCTTTATGCCGGAACCTCACAACCGGATCCAATAAGTCAAAAACTAACAAAAACCATTCCGGTCATATTGACACTGACAAAAGAACAGTTAAATCTGTGAACAAAAGCAATAATTTGATTGACAGATTTTTTTGCCTGTGCTATAATATTTGTGTGATTTTTCTGACAGAGTCACACAAATAAAATAAAAATAGAAATGAAATCTCATAAGACAGGAGTGTATCATCCATGTTTGGAATTGACTGCCACACCCACTCCGGAAACTCTCCGGATGGAAAAGGAACGGTTGGCGGACTTTGTCGCCGTGCCATTTCTCTCGGTCTGGAAGCTCTGGCGATTACAGAACATGTAGAACTAAATCGCTGGCATTCTCAAGGCTATTATGGCACATCCCCTCGCAACGAGGAAGAAGAATATGGTTACTGCAACCGCATGGAAACCGCTATGAAAGCAAATCTTGCTGCAAAAGATGCCTATGGAAATCGTTTACATATCATCAGTGGAATTGAATTGGGGCAGATTCCGTCTGATTTTGGTCTGGCGGATTCTGTCATGCAAGATAGCCGATTGGATTTTGTCATTGCTTCTATCCATGAACTGCACAATAAACCGGATTTCTTCTGTCTGGATTATCAAAAAGAATCTGTTCCAAAACTGTTGGAACAATACTTCTCAGAACTACTCGCCCTCTGCCAGTGGGGAAAATTTGATGTTCTCGGTCACATGACCTATCCGCTTCGCTATATTGAAGGCGAAGCCGGCATAACAGTTGATTTAACCAATTATACAGAACAAATCCATGCCTGCTTGCACGCTTTGGTTGACAACGGTTGCGGCATTGAATTGAATACCTCCGGTCTGCGTCAAACATATGGAAAACCATTTCCCACACTGGAATATATTAAAACATATCGAGAAATGGGCGGTGAAAGCCTAACCATTGGCTCCGATGCACATTGTGCAGAAGAAATCGGCTTTGGAATGGATACTGCCATTGCTATCGCAAAAGAAGCTGGCTTTTCCT
>JAUNJC010000122.1 GCA_030523195.1 Oscillospiraceae bacterium | reverse complement strand
TCCCGTATTGGCGAGCAAAGCATTTACGGAAGAAAGGTCTGTCTTATTGAAAATGGTGGATATGATATTTTAAATCGATATCATGTTGCAGAGCAGATACAAAACTTATTGCAGCGTCTTTTTTCTGTACAGCGAAAAGTAGAATTGCAGGGGGCGGCAGCCGTTTCGGAAGAGGATTATCATATGATGCAGGAAATCGCAGAAAAAATAGTGCCAAAACATACAGAACAGTTCCAAGCACCGTCTGTCGTTCCTGTATCACAGGGAAAGGCAGAGCCGGTGAAAGCACAGCCTGTTACACTTTCAATTGCAATAGATAATATTGTTCCGGGCAGTGCCACGCTCATCAAAGGAAGACCCATTCGAGATTTGCCGATTTCTATTACAGAGGCATTGCAGCGGGAAGGGCAGCGTTCTGTCATTCTGGCAGATGTTTTTGCCATGGAAATGCGAGAAGTTAGAGGAGAGCGAACCGTAGCCACTTATCAGGTGACGGATTACGAAAATTCGATTTTGGTCAAGCTGTTTGATACAACTGAAAACCTGAAAAAATTGGCACTGAATGAAATTAAAAAGGGTAGTACCTTATTGCTGTTGGGGCGGATTGATTTTGATCAGTTTGCACATGAGATGGTATTGAAACCGGATGCCATTACGATGGTAAAGCGGAAGAAAAAAGAAGACCAAGCAGAAAAGAAACGGGTAGAGCTGCATTGTCATACCGCTATGTCCCAAATGGATGCTATTACAGAGGCTGGAAAGTTGGTGAATCGGGCACATGACTGGGGGCATCCGGCAATTGCGATCACTGATCATGGGATTGCACAGGCATTTCCAGATGCCATGAATGCATGGAATGCGATCAAAGATAAAGATTTTAAAATTATCTATGGCTGTGAGGCGTATGTCGTCAATGATTTGCAGAAACAATCAGTTGTAGATGTACCAGATACACGGAGCCTACAGGATGAAATCATTATTTTTGATGTGGAAACAACGGGTTTGAGTTATACCAAAGATCGGTTAACAGAAATCGGAGCAGTAAAGCTGCGAAATCTGCAAATTGTCGATACGTTTTCCACGATGGTAAATCCAGAAAAGCCAATTCCACAAAAGATTGTGGAATTGACGGGGATTACGGATAGTATGGTTGCCAATGCTCCGAGTGAACGGCAGGCATTGGAGGATTTTATTGCGTTTTGTGGAACAGAGAAACCAGTATTAGCAGCACACAATGCACGATTTGATACCTCCTTTATCCGAAATGCTTGTACCCGGCAGAAGATTGATTTTTCTTTTGTCACATTGGATACGTTGGTTTTGAGTCAAATCATGCTGCCGCAGATTGCAAAGCATAAGCTGGATTCCGTTGCAAAGGCATTGAAGCTGGGAAAATTTGATCATCATCGTGCTTGCAATGATGCACAGATGTTGGCAAAAATCTATGTGAAACTGGTTTCTCAACTGATGCAGGAAAAAGGTTTGCAGACACTTGCAGAATTGAATACAAGCACCGCAGATGTCGATGTGCGGAAATTAAAATCCTACCATCAAATCATATTGGTACGCAATCAAGCAGGTTTAAAAAATTTGTACAAGCTGATTTCCTACGGACACTTGAAGTATTTTTATCGAAAACCATTGATTCCTAAATCGGTTTTGCAGCAGCATCGAGAAGGACTGCTGTTCGGCAGTGCCTGCGAAGCGGGAGAATTGTTTCAGGCAATGGTGGAAAACCGTCCGCATGCAGAAATTGTAGCATTGGCAAAGTTTTATGATTATCTGGAAATTCAACCAGATGAAAACAATGCGTTTATGATTCGTAACGGTACTGCTGCTAATCGAGAGGAACTGAGGGATTATAATCGTGCGATTGTAAAATTGGGGGAAGAGTTGCACATTCCAGTTTGTGCTACTTGTGATGTACATTTTATGGATCCGGGGGATGCAAAATTTCGTGAGATCTTGCAGGCAGGACAGGGATATGAAGATGCAAAATATCAACCGCCGTTGTATTTCCGGACAACGGATGAAATGCTGGAAGAATTTTCCTATTTAGGAGAGGAAAAAGCGTATGAAGTAGTGGTAGAGAATACCAATTATATTGCGGATTGTATTGAGCATATTCGTCCAATTCCAAAAGGCACTTTTACGCCAAATATTGATGGTGCAGAAGAAGATTTGATTCGCATTACCAATGAGAAAGCACGGGAAATTTATGGGGATCCGCTGCCGGAGTTAGTGGAAAAGCGGCTGAATCGAGAATTGGATTCCATCATCAAGCATGGTTTTGCTGTATTGTATATCATTGCACAAAAGTTGGTATGGGATAGTGTGGAACATGGTTATGAAGTGGGTTCCAGAGGATCGGTTGGTTCTTCTTTTGTTGCCTCCATGGCAGGTATTTCGGAAGTCAATCCGCTTGCACCGCATTATGTTTGCCCGAAGTGTAAACACAGTGAATTTATCACAGACGGCAGTGTGGGTTCTGGGTTTGACTTGCCGGCGAAAAAGTGTCCGGAATGTGGTACAGAGATGAATCGTGACGGACACGATATTCCGTTTGAAACCTTCCTTGGATTTGACGGCGATAAAGCCCCTGATATTGATTTGAACTTTTCCAGTGAATATCAATCCTCTGCCCATCGGTATACAGAAGAATTGTTCGGACGGGATAATGTGTTTAAAGCTGGAACGATTGCAGCCGTTGCAGATAAGACTGCATATGGTTATGTCAAGAAATTTTTAGATGAGAGAAGTATAGAATGCAGTCCCACAGAGATCAATCGCCTTTCCATTGGCTGTACTGGAATCAAACGAACGACCGGACAGCATCCGGGCGGTATGGTTGTTGTACCAAATGACTATGATGTTTATGATTTTACACCAGTACAGCATCCAGCAGACTCCGCAGATTCTGATGTGATTACAACACATTTCGACTTTCATTCGCTGCATGATACGATTTTAAAGTTGGATGAATTGGGACATGTTGTGCCAACAATGTATCGACATTTGGAGAATATCACAGGACTGGACATTCGGGAAATTCCGACTACAGATCCTCGTGTGATTCGGATGTGTACCCATGCGGAAGAATTGGGTGTTACCAGTGAGGAGATCTATTGTAAAACCGGTAGTCTTGGCATTCCAGAAATGGGAACCGGATTTACGATTCAAATGTTGTTGGACTCTAAGCCGACAAAATTCAGTGACTTTTTGCAGGTTTCTGGTTTGTCACATGGAACAGATGTATGGCTGGGTAATGCAAAAGATTTGATCGACAATGGAACTTGTACCATTTCTGATGTGATCGGCACGAGAGATAGTATTATGACCTATCTGTTGCATAAGGGTGTGGAGCCAAAACAAGCATTCCAGATTATGGAGGATACTCGTAAGGGAAAAGCACCGAAAACCTTTACACCTGAACGGATTCAAATGTTGAAAGAGCACAATGTACCAGATTGGTATATTGAAAGCTGTTTGAAAATTAAGTATATGTTTCCGAAGGCACATGCTGCTGCTTATGTTACCGCAGCCATCAAATTGGGATGGTTTAAATTATATCGTCCCCTTGCTTATTACGCTGTTTACTTCAGTACACGTGGAGATGATTTTGACGTAGAGTTGGTGATGCAGGGGAAAGAAGCAGTACACGAACGAATTGAACATTTACGAGAAAAAGGGAACGAGCGTTCTAAAAAAGAAAACGATCAGTTGGATCTGCTCTATATTATCAACGAAATGATGTGCAGAAATTTAGAATTTTTGCCAATTGATTTATATTGCTCGCATGCTTCGCAGTATCTGGTGGAAAATGAAAAAATTCGGATTCCATTTTCTGCACTCAGTGGAATTGGGCTTGCGGCCGCCAATGGGTTGTACGAAGCGGCACAAAAGCGGGATTTTATCTCAATTGAGGAGTTTCAAAGTCGAAGTGGTGCATCCAAAACTGTGATAGAAACACTGGAAAAGTTAAATGCATTCGGCGATTTGCCGAAATCTAGTCAAATGTCGCTCTTTTAGCTTGACAAAGAAGTGATAGCATGGTATCTTATTATCATAGTAGCACGATAAAGTGCTTTTCAGGAGGAACAAATGAGAAATTATAATCTAATTACGCCGGAAGGCACAAAGGATTTATTATTAGAAGAATGTTTGGTGCGGCGGGAAACAGAAGAAAAAATCCGTTCTATTTTTCAGAGTCACGGGTATGATGAACTGATTACACCGGGACTGGAGTTTTTCGATGTATTTCAGTCGGATGCTGTTCGCTATCCGCAGGAACAGCTGTATAAGCTGACAGACAGCAAGGGACGGTTGCTGGTGTTGCGTCCAGAGTCTACGACACCCATTGCAAGAGTAGTTGCGACCCGTCTGCGGGAAGCCATGCTGCCGCTGCGGCTCTGTTATATGCAGAGTGCCTATCGATTTGAGCCAGCATTAAAAGGGCGAAGTGATGCATTCATGCAGGCTGGCATGGAACTGATTGGCTCCAATTCTTATATGGCAGATTTGGAAATGACAAGCATGGCAATTGTGGTTTTAAAAGAGTGCAATGAAACAAATTTTTCTCTGGAATTGGGTGATGCAGGTATTTTCAAAGAATTGATGCGGGAACTGCATACATCTCCCAGTACAAAAGAAGAGATTCGTTATCTGATTGAAACGAAAAACTATTCTGCCCTGAACGACTTGTTGGATACATTGGGAGATAATCATATTATTTATGCGTTGAAGAAACTACCTTCTTTGTTTGGTGGGGAAGAAGTATTTGATAAGATGGCACAGCTGTATACGACACCGCATATTCAAGATATGCTGCAATATCTGCGAAAGCTGTACAAGGAAATTGCTGCTTTGATTGGAAAAGAACGGGTTAGTGTAGATTTGGGCATTGTCAATAAAGCAGATTACTATACCGGTGTGATTATTAAGGGATACTTAGAAGGTTATGGTGATGAAGTGCTTTCCGGCGGCAGGTATAACAAATTATTGGAAAGCTTTGGATATGATGTGCCGGCAGTTGGGTTTGCTGTCAATGTGGATGCGGTTGCAAAGGTAGCGATGAAGCACAATCCACGTACAAAGAAGCCAGCAGATGCTGTGGTGTATGCAGCACCGGGCTATGAGCAGGAAGCCATTAAACTGGCAGAAATCAAACGGCAGGCTGGCAGTGTGGTAGAATTTGCACTGGAAGAAACAGCGGAAGCTGCTTTGCAGTATGCGAAGACACGGCAGATTCCGAAATTATATCGAGTAGAAGAAGAGGTTACGGAGGTCACAGTATTATGACAAAACCGCTTAGAATTGCATTAACAAAAGGTCGATTAGAAAAAGATACCGTTGCTCTGTTGGAAAAGCTGGGTTATGATTGTGAGGCAGTACATAATAAGGGACGGCGGTTAATTCTGCCGATTCCGGACGGTAATATGGAAGTGGTACTTTCTAAAGCTGCCGATGTGATTACCTATGTGGAACACGGTGTGTGTGACTTGGGTGTTGTGGGAAAAGATACAATTTTGGAGATGTCGGGGAAATTTTTTGAACTGGCAGATTTGGGCTTTGGAAAGTGTCGGTTTGCACTGGCAACAAAGAAGGGTATTGATTTTTATAGTGGCTATGGTGTAAAATGTATTGCAACAAAATATCCGAATATTGCACGCCGTTTC
>JAUNJC010000121.1 GCA_030523195.1 Oscillospiraceae bacterium | reverse complement strand
CTGCCTGCTATATGCTGAAAAACGTAAACAGCGGCTTATACATGGAAGTAAAAGATGGTGCGGCGCAGGCAGGTGCCACTGTCCAGCAATGGGGGGCAAATGGTGCGTCTGCCCACAATGTATGGCACGTGAAAAAAATCAACTGGGGCTATTACTACGTATATTCCGCTCTGGGAGATGGAGAAAGCTTTGTACTGAATGTTAACAACGGCAGCAACGCAGAACCGCTGACAATTGAAACAAATAACAAACAGAGTACGCAATACTTTAAATTTGTAGATAACGAAGATGGAACGTATACCATTGTAACGAGAGCCTCGAAAGATTTGTCCTGTGTGGAAATAGCCAGTGCGGCAACCAATGGCGGTGCCTTGGTACAGCAGTGGGAGTGGAATAACCACAACTGCCAGAAATGGGTACTGGAAAAAGTAGACTATACCCTGCCGTCTCAGATCACAACCACAACAGTCACAACCACCACTACAACACCGACTACTACAACAGTTACTACCACAACGACTGCAAAACCGACTACTACAACGGTTATCACCACAACGACCGCAAAACCGATCGAAACCACAACAACAACCGTCACCACAACCATGGAATCTTTGCAATACGGTGACATCAATCTAGATGGCAACGTAGATTTGCGAGATGCAATTGTACTAAATAAGTACTTTGCAAAAAGCATGATTCTGTCAGAACCTGCACAGAAAAATGCAGACTGTAATGCAGACGGCAGTCTGACCGAAGAAGATGCCAATGTTCTGGTGCAATTTATTATCATGATCATTACGGAACTGCCCTATCAGGGATAATGGGAAGGGAATATCATTATGAGACAAATTGGGAAACAATCTTTGGCACTTGTAACAGCTGCTGTCTGTGGTGTGTTGCCGTTTCTTTCATCCAATCTGGTTTCTGCAGCTGCGGTCAGTTATCCGGTGCAGGAAATCCGCATTGGGATTGCCGATACCGACCGCAATCTCTACGCAAGTGACGGCAAGCTGTCTTCACAGACAGAAACTGGCACTCGCAATGAAAAGTGGTCGATTACCTATGTCAGCGACGGTGTATATGAAATTGTACAGTCTGCCAGTGGGACATTGCTGACGGTGCAAAACGGCAATTGTACCCTCGCAGCCGATACTGACAGCTCTGCACAGCGTTGGAATATTGTAGGCGTACAGAATGATTTTGACGGTTATGCTTTATACTACAAAATCGTAAATAATGCAGACAGCAGTCAGGCACTGACCTTTTCGACGGAAACCAATACCTTTTCCACTGCTGCCTATACCGGTGCAACTTATCAGAAATTCAAGCTGAATTGTAATGGTCTGGAAGGATTTGCTGCAAATTGTCAGGTTGCAGAGGGCGAAAAGGCTGGCACCATCGGCGGTTTGTTGGGGGAAACGGTAATTGTCAACACAGTTGCGGACTTCAAGGAAGCACTGAACAGCACCGAGCCGCTAACGATTGTGGTCAATGGAAAGTTGGATCTACAAAAGGAATATCACACCCGTATTCGGGATAACAAAACCATTGTAGGGGCATATGGTACCAATCAAATTGCTGACTGTATGCTTCGTACAAACAATGAATACGGCAATGAAGGGGATAATCCCAGCGATAACATCATTATTCGGAATATTGACTTCCGTGCAAAAAATGTAGAAGACCGAATTCTCATCAATATCTGGTCTTCCCGAAATATTTGGGTAGATCACTGTACTTTTATCAGCGAATTGAACCGCAATAAGGATGAAGTCGGCAAATTTATCTGGCTGAATACGCCATATGAAAGTTATTTAGATGCCAAAGACCGCCTGCGGAGTCCCGACTATATCACACTATCCTATAACATTTTCCGAAATCGTTACTGGACGGTTGCCTATGGCACACAAAATGAAGAAACTACACGCTGCCGTACCTCTGTTATGTACAACTGGTGGGATCAGTGCGTGAGGAGATGCCCACAAATTGGAAACGGCATTGGTCACATCTACAACAACTTCTACAGTGGCACAGATAGTGGCATTCCAGATGGAACTTCCCAGATGATTCCGGGCGAAGGTTCTACCTATCTCAGTGAAAACTGTCGATTTGAGTGCTTTAAAGGCGTAGAAGTTGCCATTGATGCAAAGGCAAAATATCGGGACAGCGGTTCTTACACCGCCGACAGCAGCACGTCCACACCATATCTGCTGGCGAATACGCTGAAAAATAATACAACACATAATTGGACACCGTCTCAGGAAAACTATGGTTATGAACTGGTTGCCGGTTACAACACCAGCAATACGGATACCAAACAATTCTGTAAAACCTATGCCGGCTGTTTTTCATCCTACGATAAAATCAAATATATCACAGACAGTGATATGAAAAATTACATTGCACAGTCCTATGCAGAACCGTTCCTAAAATCCATTTCTGTTGGGACAGAGCCAATAGAAAAAACTGGAGCGGTCATGGATACCAGCGTCAAGTATATGTTCCAGAACGTGGGCAGCGGACTCTATCTGGAAGTGGATGGAGCAAAGGCAGAAAATGGTGCCAATGTCCAGCAGTGGGGTGCTGACGGCTTTGCAACGCATAATAGCTGGAAATTAATTGATGCAGGCGATGGATACTATTACATCCGCTCCTATGTCGGCGATGGAAAGACCTATTTCTTAGACCTAGAAAATGGAAAGCAGGACAACGGTACGAATATCGGCATCTGGCAAGATACGCAGAGTGATGCCCAACTATTTAAGTTCGTAGACAACGGCGATGGCAGCTATACGATTACCACAAAAGTCACAGAAGATAAGAGCTGCGTAGCAGTTGCTTCTGACTCCACCGAATCCGGAGCAAACATTGTCCAGTGGACATGCAATGGAAAAGATTCACAAAAGTGGATTGTAGAAATTGACACGATCAAAGACGGCGTAGAACTGGATGAATCTGCCTGCTATATGCTGAAAAACGTAAACAGCGGCTTATACATGGAAGTAAAAGACGGTGCGGCGCAGGCAGGTGCCACCGTCCAGCAATGGGGGGCAAACGGAGCAGCGGCTCATAATGTATGGCACGTAAAAGCTGTCAACTGGGGCTATTACTATGTGTATTCCGCTCTGGGTAACGGAGAAAGCTTTGTGCTGAATGTTAACAGCGGCAGCAATGCAGAACCGCTGACAATTGAAACAAATAACAAACAGAGTAAGCAATACTTTAAATTTGTAGATAACGAAGATGGAACCTACACCATTGCGACCAGAGCATCAAAGGATTTGTCCTGTTTGGAGATAGCCAATGCAGCAACCAACAGCGGTGCAATCGTTCAACAGTGGGAATGGAATGAACACAACTGCCAGAAATGGGTACTGGAAAAAGTAGACTATACGCTGCCGTCTCAGATGACGACAACCACAGTTACCACCATCACAACGACAAAACCGACTGAAACCACTACCATTCCCACCACTACAACAGCAAAACCAACCGAAACTACCACGGTTTCCACCACTACAACGGCAAAACCAACCGAAACTACCACGGTTTCCACCACATCCAACCTAGAAGAGCTGCCGCAGTACGGCGATGTCAATTTGGATGGTGTAATTGATTTGCGAGATGCAATTGTAATGAATAAATATCTGGCAGGCAACATCACCCTGTCCCAAACGGCACTCAAAAACGGAAACTGCAATGCAGATCAAAACACAAATGAAGAAGATGCCAATATTTTGATACAATTTGTCATCATGGCAATTCCACAACTGCCTTATATCCAATAATATAATGTTAAAAAATAGGAGGAGCCCAATATGCAGACAATCAAAAAACAAACAGCGATATTCCTGATAATTTGTATGGTTTTGGCTGTCTGTTGTCCATTATTTTCCCATGCAACTGTACCAGCTCAGGCAATTTCAACGGATTATCCTGTACAGCTGCTGCGTATCACCAATGCATCAGATACTGCTGACCTGACCGCAACAGGCACAGCTGACCGAAGTGCTCTGGCTTTACAGTCAGCAGCCGGTACACAATCCCAAAACTGGCGGATTGCCTACGTCAACACTGACAGCAAAGGCAGCTTCTACAAACTCTATAACATGAGCAATGGCAGACTGCTTACCCCTGACTACTACAGTGTCACCGCTGGAACAAGCTGCGTCAGCTTTGGCGCAGAAAGTACCCCTGAACAGCACTGGTATATTATCCCAGTCACACAAGATAAACACGGAAATGATTTGTATTATAAAATCGTCAACTATCAGGATACCAATCTAGCACTCACCGGCGGCTCTGCCGGTGTGACGCTGGAATCCTACACTGGAGCCGAAAACCAAAAATGGATGCTGCAAAGCAGTGGACTACAGGGCTTCGGCGGCTATGGAAAAGATATGCAGAATCAACCAAAATCCAGCACCATCGGCGGGGCTTTGGGAGAAACGGTAGAAGTTTCTACCTTTGACGAACTGAAAGCAGCCTGTGAAGATAACGTTACCAAAACAATTGTCATTACAAAAAATATTTCTAAAACCGCATCTATTCGTGATTATACAACCAATTATCGTGGTGCCTATTATTATCCAGATGCTTATATCTATGTACGTCCAAATAAAACCATCATCGGCAGCTATGCAGCAAACGCACTCTATAATGTGTATTTTCGCACAAGCACTTCCAAGGGAAACGGCAGCAATTTTATTTTAAAAAATCTAACCCTCTCCCATGATACCGAACTGATTGAAGATAATCTGATGGATTTTCCCTGCGGTATCAACCTTTGGATAGACCATATTACATTTGTCGGACACAGTGCCCTCAACACATCCTCCACAGGACTTGCTGACTACGATAAATTCCTCTGTATTTATGGAAATGCAAATTTCTGTAGTGTCAGCAACTGCAAATTTGGGTATCATGAATATGGCTGTTTATACGGAGAACCCAAGGATTCCGATGAAACCTATAACAGTTTTCAGGGAACACCATGTGTGACAATCGACTGCAATTATTATGACAGTACCTTTACCCGTGCACCGGGATTGCTTCGATATGGTTATTATCATGCATTGAATAACTACGTATATAATTTCAGTCTAGGCTTTACTGTCTATACAGCTTCCCACCTTTACAACGAAGCAGGCTATTATGACGGCAGCAGTCAGAGTGGTTATCTCGTCAATGACCGATTCGGACAGGCTGGCGATACCGCTTCTTCTACCTATAAATGCCAATACGCACAAAGCGGCTGTATCTTAGAAAACTCCAACTATTCTGTAGAGGCAAGCAATGCGGATAAAATGACATGGCGGCCAAGTGCCAACTACACCTATCAAACCATGCCGGCAGCAGATGCCAAACGCTACTGTACTGCAAATGCTGGAGCAAAATCCAGCCGAGAAGAAATGACCTATGTAACCTTTGCAGAAAAAGGTATGCCAAGTGCCTCCTATTCCACCGCAGCAGACATCACCATGCCGAGTGTGAAAGACGAACCCAAAATCGGTGCTGTCATGGACACCAGCGTGAAGTATAGATTTAAAAATGCCGGCAGCGGACTCTATCTGGAAGTGGATGGAGCAAAGGCTGAAAATGGTGCCAATGTCCAGCAGTGGGGTGCTGACGGCTTTGCATCCCATAACAGCTGGAAATTAATTGATGCAGGCGATGGATACTATTACATCCGCTCCT
>JAUNJC010000120.1 GCA_030523195.1 Oscillospiraceae bacterium | reverse complement strand
TACTGCACGCTAAATGGTAGGCAAAAAAAATGCTGCCCTCTGAAAAGCAGGACTTAAATCCATTTTGTGGTAAATCCTGCTCTCCTAGAAATCAGCATAATAAATACTGACAGCATATAGAGTGTTCTTTTCACTATACAATCTCTTTTCAAATACACTTAATCAGATCACTCACAGACAAAACCGAAAGTGGAAAGCGGGGCATCACCCTCAGTTCCGTCTGATTCATTTGCTGTATCCATCCAACCGCCTTGATTCACATAATAATCTCCGAAATCAATCGACTGATTGGCATAACGAATCCAATATTCATCTCCTGTCCAATTATCAGGCTGTGACACTGCATCACCCTCATAATTATACCAGACATCCCAGTTTGTAATAGAAAAGTCGCTGTTGTCTGTCCATTTCCATTGATTAGTCAGCGTATCATAATATCCACCTATATTATCTCTGTACTGCTTGTATTAAACTGTTCCAAATAGGAAGAAGACTGCTTCATAACAGGCGTGCCATCATTAAGACGATAATCGCCTTCTCCATAAAAATACCAAGTACGATATTCAGATGCCATCGCATTGGCTTTTCCTCCGTCAAAATTGGTACTTCCAAATATTTTGAACACAATATTACCGTTCTCCTGAATTTGGTAGGAGTTTCCATCCCATTGCACCAAAGAACCTTGTGTACCGTAATCGGTAGGTAAGCGTACTTCTGTTCCACCGGGATAATAGAAATTAACATGGAAAACAAGAATTTGCTGATGGTCAATCTCCTTTATTTTCATTGAGCTCTCTATAACTTACTGAAAAAATATTAAAAATATGGATATAACTATTAAAGCGGCAGCAAAGATATACATTTTTGTAAATTTTATGTTCTCGCCATCAAGATGAGTAAAATATTTTCTTGCTGTGCTTAATGTAAGATAAGAATACAGCGCATAAGCAGATGCTGTAATCAAATGTCCTAAGACATATCATTTTTTCAGTATAGCCATCAATAAATAAAGTGAAATAATAATGTCAAGCTACTCTATACCATATACTATAATAAAACGAGATGGAAGTTTTATATTTATACTTAGCTTTCGTACTTTTAAGATCGGGGTTAAATGCAGTTTTCGCATGAATTTATTAAACTTCAATTGTCAACAAAAGTGAATCATCATCAAGTATTTGTTCATCCTCAATTTGCATATCTTTCGTCAAATTCTGTTTAATATGTTGATATGTAGAGGTTTGAACATTGCGTCCATAATTCGTCTCTAAAGAACGTATTTGTTCAAGCAACGCATCTGGGTTAGAAATCTGATCCAGCACCAAGCGAAATGCTTCCGACGGCGAATTACGAGTATAACGCAGTATACCACATGTTGTGGAAACTGTCATTTCATTTTCCGAAATTTTCTTTACGCAACAGCCGCTCTCCACCAATGTCTTGCGAAGCAATTCTGCATCTGCAAAGGATGTTTCAAAGCTTTCTTTTTTAATTGCATTTCCAGTTTTATTTTCAAGTGTCTGCATAACTGCCATAGATGTCAATGTGGAACATGCAATTACAGCTGCTGATACAAGCGAAATTGTAATGGACATAGGATCCTCCTTGTGATTCATTAGTTAAAGTCAACAATTCTGCCACCCTGACGCTCACGAAAATCAGAATTAGTTTCATTATTGACTGATTCTTCTCGATCTTCTGGTGCCGTTGCCAGCACAGCACGTTCCGATGCCCATTCGCGCAATGACAAAATCTGCTCTTTTTGTGTTGCTGACAGTGGTACAGTTTCCCGGATACATTTGACAATGTCCTCTTTTTCAAGTCCTCTGCCATTATAAAACGCCTCATACATGGCTGCAATAACGATCTGTTCAATTTCAGCGCCCACATAACCTTTGGTCAAATCTGCAAGTTCATAGCAACACTCTGGTGTGATCTGGATATTATGTGCGATCTCTGAATTTTCTGTACGCTTTCTGATATGTAAATCAAAAATCTTTGCACGTTCGCTTCGGGTCGGCAGATCTGTAAAGAATATCTCATCAAATCTACCCTTACGCAGCAGTTCAGGCGGCAGCGCACTGATGTCATTGGCTGTAGCAATGATAAATACCGGTGCTGTTTTCTCCTGCATCCACGTCAGGAATGTTCCAAATACACGGGCAGACGCACCTGAGTCACCGCCGGATTTCAGACCAGTAAAGCCTTTTTCTATTTCATCGACCCATAATACACAGGGTGCAACTGCTTCTGCCGTTGCAATGGCCTTGCGCATATTCTCCTCCGAGCTTCCAACCAGACCACCGAAAATTTTTCCCATGTCCAGTTTGATCAGAGGTAATCCCCAGATGGCACTCATTGCTTTGGCTGTAAGTGACTTTCCGCAGCCGGGAACACCGGTAATTAACACGCCCTTCGGTGCAGGCAAATGGTAGCGCTTTGCCTGTTCCGACCAGGCATTATTACGCCTAAGAAGCCACTTTTTCAGATTTTCCAATCCGCCGATGTCATCCAATGCAAGATCGGTATTGACAAATTCCAATACACCTGTTTTCTTGACTGCCTGATTTTTCTCCTCGTGTACAACTTGCAACGCTTTGCCGTCTAACCCCTTATTACGGACAATTGCACGACAAAAAGCATTTTCTGCCTCCTGGATCGTCAGACCCAATGCAGCCGATACCAGTTGTTTTTTCTTGTCAGATGCCAAGTGTACCGCTTGTGAATCTAATCCGCTGATCAATTCATCCAGCAATTCCTCTATTTCATCCTCAGATGGCAAAGGAAAATCCAAAATGGAAATCTCCTTTTCCATATCTTCCGGGATCACCAACCGCGGAGAGAGAAATACCACTGTCTTACGATTTACTTTTAGATGCACCAGAATATCACGAAGCATCCGAACAACATTAAAATCCATATGTGTTCCACGTTCGCTGCCAAAGAACACATGAAAATCTTTTAGAATAAAAATAGCATTCTCGTCACACTTTTCGATATAACTGATCGCCTTATGAGGATCTGTTGTACCATTGATCGTATTGTTATCACTGACAAATCCCGTAGACTGTGCCCATATGAAAATACGGCGTTTGACCTTAATCAGCCCTTCGGTTTCATCAGCCCGGCGAATTTGTTGAAGTACACGCTCCTCTTCATAGGAAGAAATATACACATACGGAAAGCCTGCATTGACCAGATCAGAAAAATCCTGTTGAAATAGTTTACTGCTACCCATCACGAAAACTCCTTCAATAATTTTTTTAGTGCTGTCAGATTCCCCATACCATTAATGGAAAGATTTCCGTCCGGCAACACTCTGAATTCAAAACGATTCTTATAAGCCATGATCTGTTCAGGGCAGTAACGATCGGACAAATAATGAAATCTTTGGTTGCTTGATCCTACCAAGGGGCGCTGCGTTTCTGGAAGATCCATCTGAAATTCACCGTCGATCAGCAAATCCGTATGCTGCAAAAGCAGCTTCACATCCAGGCTGTCGTCCATCATAAGCCGTTCATACATAAGACCGGTAAAGGTAATCACTCCCAAGCCTTGCTGCTGTGCAAATTTTGCAAGCTGCGCTGCTTCTTCCGACTGTTCAAACGGTTCACCGCCAAGAAGCGTCAGTCCCTCAATTTTGCAACGTACAGCCATCATCTGCTGAAAAAGTTCCATAAGCGAAATCTCTGTGCCACCATTACTGTCCCAGGTATCCTTGGCAAAACAGCCTTTGCAATGTTGAGAGCATCCCTGCGTCCAAACCGCCATGCGCATCCCTGGACCCTCTGCACGGGTCATAGGTATTATCCTGTGAATCTTCATCTTATAAATCAATCTTTCTGGTTCGTGCAGTACTTTGCGGCACCACTTTGATGCTTGGCTGTACTGTGATATAATCATACAAAGGCGCTGCAATATGCGGCTTGATATGCAATGCTGTTATAAATTCCTCAATTGATCCAAAATCTCCGTTTTGTTCTCTAAGAGATATCGTTTTCTTAACATCAATGATATTCAATCCAGGCAATGCAGCAAGTTCCTCTTCCGAACAAGTGTTGATATTCAAGGGGAGATGAGATGGTACGGAAGGCGCAGAAACGGGCATCAAAGTTGAAGAGTCTGATTCGATATATGAAGATGTTTCCTCAGAATCCGACTTTAACGCTCTGGATATAGTTGTTTCACCCTGAAGCAAAGATGCTACAGCATTGTGAACTTCTTTGCTTTTAATAAATTTCAGATATTTTGCCCGTATATTCATCAACAACGCAAGTGAAAAGACATGCGAAGTAAAAAGAATAATCAGTACTATTTCGATGCCATCATTCAGAAATCCCAAATCATTCGTAAGCATTAAGACACAGAATACAACGACAAGCGCTCCGAATACACCAAAATATCCCCAATACAACTTCTTTCTCATTTTAACCGCAGGAAAAATAAATGCCGTAAAAAAAAGCAACGGTACAAATCCTAACAACACCCAGGCAGTTTTCTTAAACTCCCAAATATTCGGCATTCCGGTAATTGTTTCTATACCGCCGCTATATACTGATCGTGATGCAAGCGCTTTCCAATAACCTTTCAGGCATACAATACCCGCTATTATAGAAAACGGCACAATAAGTAAAAATAAAATCACAAATACCTCTGTCAGAATCTCTTCTACTCTACGTCGAACAATCATAGCAAGAAATGCAGTTAATATTGCAAACATGTCAGCTGCCAAAACCACATTACCAATTATACGGAATTTCTTGCAGTCAGTACGGTTTGCAATATAAAAAAAAGCCGACCACTGTACAAACGGAATAAGCGTCAAAATCAGCCACATGCTGTTTTGTAATTTCCATACACCACTTTTTTTGCCTTGTCTTTTTGTTTCAGTCATCTTAAGTCTCCAAACCATCCGCATTGGCAATCATGCCATTACGGATTCTTCTTCTCCTTGATCAAGCATCTCTTCACGCTCAAGGTATTCCTGCGTAAACTCTGAATCTTCAATTACGGAATTAGTTAGCTTTTCAATAACAGAAAGATATTGCAAGCACTTTTTGCCTTTTGCCCCATGTGTCTCTGCTTTGATTTCTCCATTCGGATAAATCCTGATCTGGATTTTTGCCATAATACCCACTCCTAATCTGGATTATTTGTTGAAGTATCTCAGACTTCAATCTTCTTCAATTGTCTTTTGCAAAATATCACCTTTTGCGAAAAGGTGATATAATTGTACATATAACTTTATTTCAGTTTATCACATTTTACCTGAAAAGTCAAGCTGTACCAACAAATTTCGTCAAGTGAATTACATAGAAATTGTCTCTAATTCTTTGTATGTTTTAAACAAATTAGGAGAAAAAGTGATGAAACACTTTAACATTTATCACAGACGGGATGGACGTTATGGAGGGAGAATTTCAAGAAAAAAACACAAAAACGGCAAGAGGTGTTTTCAGTATTTCTTTGGTTACAGCCGTGAAGAGGTTCAGGATAAAATTGCAACGTTCCGTAGGCAAGAAATGAGTGGTAATTACTGCAAAACTGTTGGGCAAATCTTCTCCGAATGGTTTCAGCGTATTAGGTACAAAGTAAAGGAATCCATTGCCGTCAATTACCGTATGAAGGCTGAAAAGCACATGTTTCCAATATTTTCAGATATAAAGGCGGACACAATCACGGAATCTGATATCTACTCTTTTATTGAATCACGGCAGAAATCTGGGCTTTCAAACTACTATATTTCAGATATTTTAATCATGATGAAATTGGTTTATAAATAATATGTATTCAGAACCTA
>JAUNJC010000119.1 GCA_030523195.1 Oscillospiraceae bacterium | reverse complement strand
TTCAAAGTTCTATAAAATATAATTTCTTTCTATTTTTCTAATTTATGATATACTATTTTACATCCACTTTCTATTACCAATGCAAAAGGAGATTAGAAGGATGTACGGTTATATACAAATTTACCGTCCAGATTTACGGTTTCGAGAATATGACATCTATCGCTCTCATTACTGCGGACTCTGTCATACACTGCAAAAACGCTGCAATCTGGTGAGTCGTCTGACATTAAGCTATGATTTCACCTTTCTTTCCTTACTGCTAGATGCACTCTATGAACCAGAAGGCACCCATTATCAGCGTCGTTGCCTGCATGGAATTGGAAAAAAAGAATGGGTTTATAATAGCCCGATTATGGATTACACAGCCGATATGCATCTTTTTTTCTCCTATCTACATTGCTTAGATGACTGGCAAGATAATCGTAAAATTTCTCGTGCTGTACTGGCACGTCTGCTCCAAAAGAATTACCGCCATATTTGTGAACAATATCCAGAAAAATCTCAATCCATTCTTGGAAATATGCAGCAATTAAAAGACTATGAACAACAAAAGGAAACCAATCCACTGCTGCCGGCTGCCTGTTTTGGACGTGCATTGGGAGAAGGTTTCTGCATTCACAATGACATTTGGGCAGCAGAATTATATCACATAGGCTATTATCTTGGCACTTTTATTTACATTATGGATGCCTACGACGATCTGATAAAAGATCGAAAACAACACAATTATAACCCATTTTGGAACGAAACAGAAGCAACTTCGGCTTTTCATCAAATGGTAAAGCAATTTTTACAGCACGCTGCAACAGAAACAGCAGCAGCATTTGAACGACTGCCCATTTTGCAAAATGCAGATCTGTTGCGTAATATTTTGTATGCCGGTATCTGGCAGCCATTTTTCCGCAAACAAAAAGAATATCAAACCGCTGTGCCGAACCATCTCGACCAGCAGAAGCAGGAGAACAATTATGTCAAATCCCTATGAAATTTTGGGTGTCAGCAAAGAAGCATCCGATGAAGAAATCAAAAAGGCATACCGCAAGTTAAGCCGAAAATATCACCCAGATGCTAATATCAATTCGCCGCATGCCACAGAATATGAAGAAAAATTCAAGCAAATTCAACAAGCATATCAGCAAATTATGGATGAGCGACACAATCCAAATGGTGCATTTTCCGGATTCCACACGGAATCCAGTACCGCACAAGATGAGGATAGTATTCATCTGCAAGCAGCGGTCAATTTTATTCAGAATTATCGCTTTGCCGAAGCCATTCGTGTGCTAAATGATATTCAGAATCGAAATGCCCAGTGGTATTATGTTAGTGCTGTTGCCAATAGTGGTGCAGGCAATCAGGAGATTGCACTACAACATGCCAAAACAGCTGCACAAATGGAACCAAATCGTCTCGAATATCAACGTCTAGTACAGCAACTGCAAAATGGCGGTTTTTCTTATCAGAAAATGCAGCAAACTTATGCACCCTCTTTTAATTCGGGCTGTTTAGAGTGCTGCCTCTACAACTTGCTCTGTAATCTATTTTGTAGTTGCTGTTCGCCATGCGGTCATTATTGATTATTATTTCACCAACAAAAAAGGACTGTGCCGTATTTTCTGCGACAACAGTCCTTTTTATCAAATTCTTATATTTAATACGGCATTGTAAAGGTATCCACTTTCCAAACGTTATCTTCCTGACAAAGCGTAAATGTATTTGTTTTCGTAGTAGTATTGGTTGCATCATCCGGTTCTGCATAGGTCAATGTGACTTCAAACATCAAAGTGGTTTCTGTGACAGCTGTCAGTGCAGTTACTTTTGCACCCTGATAGGTAATATCTGCGCCACGATCGCCGGCACATCCATATAGTTTTCCATCCTCTTCTAAAAGAATACCTGCAAAATCAGCAGCATGACTTTTCTTGGTGAATACATCATAATACGGTTTTGTTGCCTCTTCTATTGTGGTGTAATCAGGTATCAGATAGCAATTTGCATCGTTCGGATGAACATTGGAAAAATCATATTGAAACACTTGACTAGAACAAAGATACTGAAAATTTAATTTTGCAGCAGTTTCATATAAGATCTGTGCTTTTTCCAACCACTCTGCTTTTGTCAAACCAGTATCTCCAACCACTGCATTATCCTCTGCTGCACCAGTAAAGTTGTCCATATTAGTTGTACTAATTACAGTCGTTTCTGTCCATTTCGTTTCTGTAGTTGTGACAACAGATACTTTATCCTCTTCTGTGACAGCGGTTTCTGTACTGATTTCTGCTGCAATTTCTGTTGTCATATCAGTGGCAGCTATCTCGCTATTCTCTCTTTCCATAGCTTCTGTAGTCGTATCTGCAACATCAATTTGTGCGGAAGAGGTTTGTGATGTATTTGTGACTTCATTACAACCACTCGCCATCAACAGCATACTTGCAACTAGAAAAAATTTTAAGCATTTCATAATGTACTCCCTCATCATTCTCTTTGTTTTTGTAATTATAGCACATATCCACCCCTCTGTCAATTACTTCTTTTTGTTTTTTCAAAAAATGGAAAGAAAAATTCTTGTTTCAAAAAAAGCACTTTAAATCAAAAACACCTCTTCTGATGATGAAAGTCGGAAGAGGTGTTTTATAAAAATATAGATATAAAATGATATTTTTTTGCTTTAATTTATTCTGTCCGCAGTGCCTCTACTGGGTCTTTTTTTGCTGCGATTTTTGCTGGAATCAATCCAGCAATCCAAGTCAAGAACATACTAATTGCAACCAGTATTATAGCCCCTATCGGTGGCAGGAATGCTTTCAAACCCTCAATTCCTGTTGCACCGTAGATAATTGCATTGATTGGTATAATGGCAAGTAAAGATACTCCAATTCCAATCACACCAGAGGTCAAACCAACCAAAAGCGTTTCTGCATTAAACACTGTGGAAACATCGTGCTTAGAAGCTCCCATTGCACGCAAAATTCCAATTTCTCTGGTTCGCTCCAGTACAGAAATATATGTGATAATTCCAATCATAATGGAAGAAACCACCAGAGAGATTCCAACAAAGGCAATCAAAAGATAAGAAATCCCACTAATAATATCTGTAATAGAGGACATCAGCAATGCAACATAATCCGTATAGTGAATTTGTTCTTCTTCTGAAACAGAATCATTATAGCCTGCAATCGCATTAGAAATCGCATCCTTATCACGGAATGTCTTTGCATAAATCCGAATAGCAGACGGATCATCCTGACTCGCATAACCCAGAATCGACATGTTCTCTTCATAGGTAGACTGCGAAATCACTTCCGGTGTAAACTGATCAAATATTGCGACAAAATTTGCATCTGTCAACTTCGCCGGATCCAACATAGCTGCCAGCTGTTCGGTACTGAGAGTAGAAAGCTGCTGGTTTACCTGTTTCTGATACTGCTCCACATACTGCTGTTTAATTGCCTCTGATACATATTGATAGAACGTCTCATCATCCATTTGCTGAATGTAGGTCATTACAGATTCTTTTTCCACACCCATTTCCTGTGCATAAGCATCAATGATCTGTGCTTCCAATTCTGCTCTCGTATAAGAAGAAAGCGTTTGGTCAACATATGTCTGCACCTCTGCTTCATTCGGCAGCGTAGCGAGATAACGGGAAACCTCTGCTTTTCCCTCTGTTTGTAAGGTGACAAGGTAATCTTTTGCATCTGCAATCTTTTCTGCATCTGTCTTTCCTGTATATTCATCAGATGTAAATTCTGCTCCCAGCAAAACATCTGTATCCGGATGTTCCTGCTGCTCCTTAACAATTTCACTGTTATTCGTCTGTTCCATCACATAAGATGTCAATTGATTCGTGTATCCAATATAACCATTGATCATTGTTGTGCTTGCTGCTTCATTTGGACGAATAAAGCCCGTGATTTTCAGCGTAGTCCCTATATCTTCTGTATGGTACAACATATCTAGACCGGTTTCATTTTGTGTCAAATCCGTATATCCAGAATTTTCTTTGTTTTTTTGATAGTACTCACAAGGCAAAATCAACTTAAATTCTTTTTCACACAAATCTTCATAAGACCATTTTGTCTGCCCATAATCGGTAACAACTTCGCCTTTCATGGCTTTTGTCAGAATTTCCGGCAGTTTTTCTTCTTCCTTCATACCCAGTGCATATAAAACAATATCTGGTAAAGCGTTGTCCTGAGATAACACAACAACAACCTCATCATAATTCTGTGGCCAACTGCCATAAATCAAATCATATTGATCATATAGCAATTCATTGACAGGCTCCCCGTTTTCTGCTGGCAACAGTTCCTCCCAGATATTCACATTCCCCATTGGAGACATATTCATCAGGCTGCTATTACTTTCCATCGTTTTCATGGATTCAGATTCTTCTATACCGAATGCCTTGTTATATGTTTCCATAAAATCAGACTTTACAATATTTCCATTTGGATCTTCTGTAAAGATTGGCATTTGAATCGCATACTGATAGGAAATGGCACTTGCATGTTCCTGAATTTCTTCATTGCTGGAAATATATTCTTTAAAGGCTTTCATATCATTGGTTTGTGTTGCTGTCGAATTAAAGGAATTAAAAATCTCATAGACATCTGTATTAGCATAAACACCTTCTCGTTCTGTCTCTTCCACCTCTTCTTCAGTGCCATGTGACATAATAGACTGCATAAGACTCATAGTATCTGTGCTTTCCCGTTCAATTTCCAACGGATAAGAAGAAAGCGTATCCTCCTGAATGGCTTCAATATAATGATTGATACCGGTAGAAAGTGCTAAAATCAAAGCAATTCCAATGATACCAATCGAACCTGCAAAAGAAGTCAGCAACGTGCGTCCCTTTTTAGTCATCAAGTTGTTCAAAGAAAGAGAGGTGGCTGTCAAAAAGGACATAGAAACTCGTTTTTTCTGATCCTTGCTCAGTGTTGCTTTTTTCTCGGTTTCAGGTGTGTAAGGATTGCTGTCACTAATAATAGTACCATCTTTAATTTTAACGATTCTGTTTGCATACTGTTCTGCCAGTTCTGGATTGTGCGTCACCATAATGACTAATTTATCTTTTGCAATCTGTTTCAGCAGTTCCATCACCTGAATACTGGTTTCGCTGTCCAGTGCACCAGTTGGCTCATCTGCTAACAAAATATCTGGATTGTTGATCAATGCACGAGCAATGGCAACACGCTGCATCTGTCCACCAGACATTTGGTTTGGTTTTTTATGCAACTGGTTTCCCAGCCCTACTTGCTCCAGCGCCGCAATCGCTCTCTTTTTCCGTTCTGATTTAGAAACACCAGAAATCGTCAGTGCCAATTCCACATTGGCAAGAACAGTTTGATGCGGAATTAAATTATAACTCTGAAAGATAAATCCAATAGAGTGATTTCGATAGGCATCCCAATCCCTTGACTTGTAATCTTTCGTGGAAATCCCATTGATAATCAAATCACCAGAAGTATAATGATCCAATCCACCAATAATGTTCAGCATTGTCGTCTTCCCACAACCAGAATGTCCCAGAATGGCAACAAATTCGTTCTCCCGAAATGTCAAATCCACACCATTTAAGGCAATGACACCGTTTTCACCACTTCCATATTGTTTTACAATTCTTTTTAATTGCAACATACACAGACGCCCTCTCTTTCTTGTTATACCATTTTATAAAACTTTTTGTTCTAAATATAAAAATAAAATAAAGTAAAATGTTTTAAAAATGTGATAATATTATAACATACATTCGCTGTGCTGTCAATCGAAATCAAACGACTGCCATTCTTTTTTTAAAGAATGCAGGTTTTTTCATTTTGTTATTTACTTTTTATGAAAAGTGTGGTATGATAGTAAAGGTTAAACTGTCTTCACGAAAGTACAATTTCATGTCGGACGACCAAATATATTTAAAAGTCATTATTCTGTGGACAGCAGAATATCTGATTTCAAAGAAAGATTCTAAGCCTCGGTTGATTCGATGGATTCTTT
>JAUNJC010000015.1 GCA_030523195.1 Oscillospiraceae bacterium | reverse complement strand
TCCTTTACGATTCAATCTCGTTTCTATTATATTTTTCTGCTTCTCTGTACCGTTCCCCGAAAAGCATCAAAATTCGACAGAATTTCTGTTGAAAGCAGTTGTATTAAAAGGAAAATTCCACAGGGGATGTTCCAGTACCGATAGCAATACAATTTTATTTTAACATGAATTGTTGAAAAAATCAAGACCGTTGTGGAAAAATTCCAAGAAAAACAGAAATTTTCCACAAGGAGCAGTGGAAAGCTTGCTGAGATTGTGCGAGATGCACAAAAAATATGTGGAAAATGATTTTGTTCCTGCTGGATTTGAAAAAATCTGTGTTTTTTGGAAAAAAACCTTGACACCATTGCTGGAATCCGTTATAATAAAACAGGTCAGACATGTCCGTTTTTTTGAAATGGAAGGACCTTGTGTTTTTGGAATTCCACGCCGTGACTGCCAGTCGGAATTGCGGCGGGTATCATTTTAGATTGCGATTGCAAAATTGCAAATGGGAAAGGAGGCAGTTGTTGTGAAAAGAACATATCAGCCAAAGAAGCTGCACCGGAAGAAGGAGCACGGTTTCAGAAAGAGAATGGCAACTTCCAACGGAAGAAAGGTTTTAGCTCGTAGAAGAGCCAAGGGCAGAGCAAGACTTAGCCACTAACGAGACGGACCACAAAAGCTTTTTTGTGGTCTTTTTTGTTTTTTCATGTTTCAGAAAGGGGCGGGAAACGGTGAAGCATACGATTATTCTGAATCAGAATCGGGATTTTCAAACCCTGTATCGTCGGGGAATTTCTTTTGTCACACCATTTGTTGTGATTTATATCCAGCCAAACCGTCTTGGCAAGCACCGACTGGGCATCACCGCCGGCAAGCGTGTCGGCAATGCGGTGCATCGCAACCGTGCTAAGCGGCTGATCCGGCAGGCGTACCGGGAACTGGAAGACGAATTGCCGCCGTATTTGGATTTGGTTATTGTTGCCCGTGCCCGTATCTGGAATGTGAATTCTACTAGATTGGTCAATTATTTGCGGAACAATACCATTCCGCAGATTCAGCGGCATTGGGAACGGCCGATTCAGATGCTGCCGGGTGGAAAAGCAGAAAAAGGAGAAAATCCCTCATGAAAAAACTGCTGCTGCTATTGATTCATTTTTATAGGAAAGTCATTTCGCCTTTAAAAAAACCATGCTGCCGTTATTATCCAACTTGCAGCAGTTATGCCTTGCAGGCAATTGAGCGGTTTGGTGCATGGTACGGTACCGGTCTGGCTGTCCGGCGGATTCTGCGGTGTAACCCGTGGAGTCCCGGTGGATTTGATGCAGTCCCGCTGGCATTGCCGCATAGCCGGCGTGGCAGGATTAAAATTACATATAAACAGAAAGGATGACGCATTACGTTTTTATACGACTTATTCGGCACACCATTTGGATGGATTATGCGGCTGATTTATCAGCTGGTCAATAATTATGGTGTCGCAATCGTGCTGTTCACGATTATCACGAAGCTGCTGCTGTTTCCGATTTCTTATAAACAGCAAAAGAATACGCTTCGGATGCAGCTTTTACAGCCAAAGCTGAAAAAGCTCCAAGCAAAGTATAAGGATAAGCCGCAGGAATTGCAGCAGGCACAGATGCAGTTATATCAGGAGGAGCATGTCAATCCGATGTCGTCCTGTCTGCCAATGTTTTTGCAGTTCTTTCTGCTCTTCGGCGTGCTGGACGTTGTGTACAAGCCGCTGACGCATATTTTGCATTATGGTAACAGTCTGATCGAAAAGGTGGTTGGAATTGCTAACGGTATATTGGGAGAAAGTATTGCAAAGCAGTATACCGGACTGCGGGAGGAACTGGGCGTTTTAAAGGCGTTTCAGGACAACCCCTCTGCCTTTGCCAATATAGATGGGTTTGATGGTGCAAAAGTTGCAGACTTTTTAGATCACTTTACTGTATTCGGCGTAAACTTAGGTGCAACACCAACTTGGAAGCCGGAGGTATGGGATGCTTCTGCCATTATTTTGTTTTGCATTCCGCTGCTCTCTGGTATATTGCAGCTGATCATGACCATTTATATGCAGATTGTGCAGAAAAAGCGGAATGATACAACACAGCAGAACATGGGATGTATGAACGTCATGCTGTATGTGATGCCGTTGTTCTCTGTGTGGTTTGCCTTTCAGGTATCTGCCGGTGTTGGTTTCTACTGGGCTTGTTCATCTTTCTTTTCATTGCTGCAAACCATCGGTCTGAATTTGTATTTCACACCGGAACGGGGAGCAAAGATCATTGAGAAAGAAAATAAGAAGATGGAAGCTAAATATGCTGCCGGAAAGCAATCCTTTACCGAACGGGTTATGAACCAGAATGTTGGTGCAGTCCGAGTAGAGGAAACAGAAAAGACAAAGAATATGTCCAATCGGGAACTTTCTGCTTACAATAAGCAGAAAATACAAGATGCCAGAAAGCGGATGGCAGAGAAATACGGTGAATCCTATGACGAAAATCCGCCGGAGGATTGATTTGATTTTACAAACGGTTGCAGACGATTGCCGTCTGCCCGTGAGAGAAAGGAATGCGTGAACGCATGAAACAGATTTTTACTGCGAAAAAGCTGGAAGATGCAAAGCGGCAGGCGGAGCAGGCTTTCGGTGTTTCCGAGTCGCAGATTGTTTTCCGGATTCTCGAACAGAAAAAGGGTATGCTGGGAATTGGTGCAAGTGTGAAGATCGAAGCCATTTATGAACCTCCAGAGGAAGCAGCTGCCTCTGTTGCAGAGCCGATCCCTGTGGCAGAAGAAGAACCCAAGGCAGCAGAACCGACTAGAGAAGAAGTGGTAACGGAAACTGAATCCGTGCCGGAAGTGTCAGAACCGGCTGCATCAGCAGCGGAAGAAATACCAGATGTAGAAACTGCACCGAGATCGTCGTTGGATAGTCTGACAGAAGAACAGCTGGCAGCAGTGGAACGGGTAAGGAAGTATGTTACATCTGTTTATGAAAAGTTAGGCGTTGCAGTAACAGTAACACCTGTTTCACAGGAAAATGGCGTTTTGTTGGAACTGGAGAGTCCCAGCCGGGGCGGTACGATTATTGGCAGACGAGGTGAAACATTGGATGCCATGCAGTATCTGTCTTCCATCATTGCCAATAAGGGCGAAGAGGAATACTGCCGGATTATTCTGGACAGCAATGGGTATCGGGAAAAGCGGCGGCAGACATTGGAACATCTTGCAGAACGGTTGTCAAAGAATGTCATCCGCAACCAGCGTGCAACGACATTAGAGCCGATGAATCCCTATGAACGACGGATTATTCATGCAAAAGTTGCGGAGATAGAAGGCGTAAGTTCCAAGAGTGTGGGAGAAGATCCCTATAGAAAGGTAATTATTCTGCCGTTGGATGAAAACGGAGAACCGCTGCAAATACGCCGTCCGAGAGGCAAGGGACGCAATGATCATCGGAATGACCGCAAGGGTGGATATCGGAACAATAACCGGAACAAGAACAGCGGACAGCGTCGTGGTACAGAAGATCTTCCATTGAAGCAAACCAATTTTGATGATATTATGAGTACGAGTTTTGAAAAGGATTACCGGAAGCCAAAGCCAGAAGATGATTTACAGATTGGGCTTTACGGAAAAATTGAATAAACATAATCAGATGATGCGGAAGAGCAGGACGGTTTTCGTTCTGCTCTTTTTTGACAGGCAGCAGAAATTTGGAAGAACGTGGTTTTTCCTGCTTGATTTTCTGATCAAACCAAGGAGAAGGATATGAAATATAGTTTGATATTATTGGCAGTCCTCATTGTAGGGGTTGGTCTGATTGTGCTGGAACAAAAACGGCTTGTGATTCGCCGGCAAACGCTGCGGCTCCCTTCCCTGCCGGATGCCTTTGACGGCTTTCGTGTGGTGCAGCTTTCCGATTTGCACAAGCGTGTTTATCCGCATGGAGAACGGCGGCTGCTGCAAAAAGTACAGCAATGTCAACCGGACATCATTGTAATAACAGGGGACTTGGTTTCTCGTTCTGTTACGGATTTTACAGAACGAACGGCACTTTTGAAGGTACTGCGACAGATGGCACCAGTTTATCTTTCGCTTGGAAATCATGAATGGGATATGCAGCCGCAGCAGATGGCAGCGTATCAGGCAATGGTGAAACAATCCGGATGTGTGCTGCTGGAAAATGAAACGGTTACATTGCAGCGAAACGGAATGGTTTGCTATCTGGCGGGTGCATCGCTGCGAATTGGAATTTACCATGATGCAGTATTTGCGTATCGAGATTTAGAATCCTATACAGCAGCAGACTTGACCGCAGACCTTGGCGAAAGAAAGGGTTGTACGATTTTGCTGGCACACAGTCCGTTTCCGGCAGAAAGTTATTTTACATGGGGGGCAGATTTGACGCTGAGCGGTCATGTACATGGCGGAATTGTACGGCTGCCGATTATAGGGGGTCTGCTGTCGCCGGAGCGGCGGTTTTTGCCGCAGTATAGCAAGGGCATATATGAAAAAGATGGACGGTATTTGTATGTAAATTGTGGAATTGGAAAGCTGCGGCTTGGCAACCCATCAGAGGTGGCAGAGATAACGCTGCGGAGCGAAAATAGCAAACAGAAATAGTGTTGCACGCCGCAGACAGGGCTGTGTTTCGATTATTTGTTTTAGAAGAAATATGAGAATGCCTTCTTAGGGAAATCTTGTCCGAACCGTTCGGCAGATTCGCTTTGCTCTCTGCCTGTGTTCGCTGTCCGCCATAGTGCGTTGTATTAATTTGCAGCCGGTTTTTTCTGAATCTTGCTTGTTGATGATGGTTTGTTTTTAGGATGGCGAACAGCGAATCTCGTCTCTCATAGATTGCAATTTTCTTTTATTGCAACGTTTGTTAAGGGGAACAGCTTGTTCCCCTAATTAGAGGATGCCCTTCCCTTTTGTCAGCTACGCCGGCATTCTTGCCCAACCTTTTTGTCAGCGTTGCTGACATTTTCCCACGCAGTGGGAAATCACCCTTTCCGCCAAGCGGAATCCGCTTGACCATAGTCGCCTGCGGCGTATGTCATGTTACCATGCCTGTAATAGGGCAAGCAGCAGCAGAAACGCACCGCTGAGCCAGCTATAATCCCGTTTCTGTTTCCGGTGCAGCCGCATTCCAATCCTTGTACCGCATAGGATTCCTAGAATTCCAAATAATAGCGTAACGATACCGATGGGAATGGGCTGACTATTCTGCCACCCAATCCCCACGCCGACCGCCAGTGAATCTACAGACAGTGCGACCGCTAATAGCAGGGCTTCTCTGGCAGAGAGACTGCGGGAACGATCGGCATCTGCGGTTTCTGTGTCAAAGTAGACCGTTCGCAAATTGGGTGGTGCAGCGTTTTTTCGGGCAGGTTCTACTAAGCTTTTGAGCAGCATGGCACCGCCCATTGCGGCTAGGAGGATGATGCCGGCAATTTTACAGAACGATGCAGACAGCAGCGTTCCTGACCATTTTGCCAATTCCATGGCAGCAAAGAAAAATGCGGCACCTGTCCCACTGAGAATGCAGGCTGCACGCAGCGGAATCCGAATGCCGCTAACGCCATAGGCAACGGCTGTGAAGAATAAATCCAGACAAACCGTCCATGCCGGAAGAATGATTTGCAGCATATTGCACACCCCCTCTGCTCTATGGTATGCAGGACAGCTGGAAAGGGTGATGGAAAGGCATATTGGATATTGATTTAACGTAGGTTTGATGAACTGCGGTAAGATTTCTTTTTCAAAGAAATCCGAACAGATATCTGACCAAATGGAGGATGCTTATGAAACGAAAAGAGGCACTTTATGCAATTTTAGTGGAACATGCCGGTACATACTGTTCCGGCGAAGTGCTTGCACAGCAGCTTGGGATTAGCCGTGCAGCTGTTTGGAAAGCAGTGCAGACACTTCGTACGGAATCCAATGTTCCCATTCAGTCCCATGCGAAGTTGGGATACTGTATTCCCAAGGATGCAGATTTGCTTCTAGAGAACGCTGTTCGGCAGCGGCTGCAAACGAAACAGTTGGGAAACGTGCTATATCATCATACGACAGTCAGTTCCACTAATACAGTCTGTAAGCAGCTGGCAGCGGAAGGGGCTGCACATGGAACCGTGGTGATGGCAGATGGACAATCTGCCGGTCGGGGACGTATGGGAAGAACCTTTTATTCCCCTGTCAATACAGGGTTGTATTTTTCCGTGCTGTTACGGGAACATCTGGTTATGCCGATGGCACAGCAAGTCACCTGTTGTGCTGCGGTTGCCGTTGCAGAGGCAATAGAGGCACTCTATCAGCTGCCGGCACAGATTAAATGGGTGAATGATGTGCTGTATCAGAAGAAGAAGCTTTGCGGCATTTTGACAGAGGCAGCTTGGAATTGTGAAGATGGACAGATGGATTATATGGTGGTTGGAATTGGTGTCAACGTTCGGCAGACCGCCGTTACCATGCCGTCGGAATTGCATGGTATAGTTTCCTCTTTGGAGGAAAGTGGCTGCAAACAGGTCAATCGTTCGGAACTGTTGGCGGAGATTTTGAATCGCTTTGAAGTGCAGATAGAAACCCTGCCGCAACATGGATTTTTAGAGGCATATCGCAACCGTTCTTGTCTGACTGGTGAACGGGTGATTGCTTGGCGAGGGATGGAACAATTGGAGGGCGTTGTATCCGGCATTGCAGAGGATGGCGCATTGTTGTTGCAGCTGGACAGCGGAGAGCAGGTTGTTTTGCAATCTGGAGAAGTGACCCTGCATCCGCAGGCGGCGAGTCGCCGCTGACAGCCTATCCATTGTTACGTTGTGGAAGAGAAAGCCTTTTTCCGCCCTTAAGGGCGGGAGATGGCTGCACGCCGCAGCGAATCTGCCGAATAATTCAGACAAGTTTTCCAAAAGAAACCCGAACATTGATTTCCATGTTTGGAATGCGTCTCTATCTTGACAATTTTCCTTTTTGTATGCTATACTAACAATGCTTGTGCGGAAAGAAAATCAACCGCAGTGACACTGCAAAAAATAGAAAAATATAGAAAGAAAGGTGGTTATCCTATGCCCATTAAAGTCGGTATGGTTTCCCTTGGATGTTCTAAGAATCTGGTGGACAGCGAGCGAATGCTGTTCAAGCTGCGGAAACACGGCTATACACTGGTAAAAGAACCCGGTGAAGCAGATGTGGTTGTAGTCAACACCTGTGGCTTTATTCAGTCTGCTAAGGAAGAAGCCATTGAAACCATTTTAGAACTGGCAGAATTGAAGGCAGAAGGAACGATTCAAAAAATCATTCTCACTGGTTGTCTCACAGAACGGTATCAGCAGGAGGCGGCAGATCTCTTTGCGGAAGTGGATGCTGTTGTTGGCATTGGTGATCAGAAAGATATTGTTGCCATTTTGGAATCGGTTCTACAGAAGGAACGTGTCATCCAGTTTGCACCAAAGAGTGATGCGGAACTGACTGGTGACCGGATTATTTCTACATTGCCGTTTTATTCCTATTTAAAAATTGCAGAAGGATGCAGCAATCGTTGCAGTTATTGTGCCATTCCTGCTATCCGTGGGCCATACCGCAGCGTACCGATGGAAGATGTTCTGGAAGAAGCCAATCGGTTGGCAGAACGTGGCGTGACAGAATTAATTGTCATTGCACAGGATACGACACAATATGGAAAAGATCTCTATGGAGAAGCTCGTCTGCCGCAGTTGCTTCGGGCACTCTGTGCCATTCCAACTGTGCATTGGGTACGGGTGTTATATTGCTATCCGGAACGGATTACAGAGGAATTATTGGATGTGATGGCAGCAGAAGACAAAATTGTAAAGTATCTGGATATCCCGATTCAGCACTGTGATGGTGATATTCTCCGCCGGATGCATCGTCCGGGTGACGAAACCACACTGCGGAATCTGATTGCAGCCATTCGGGAAAAGCTGCCGGACATCACCCTGCGTACGACACTGATTACTGGTTTTCCCGGTGAGACGAAGGAGCAGTTCAATGCATTGGGTGATTTCGTGCAGGATATGCAGTTTGATCGGTTGGGCTGCTTTGCCTATTCCGAAGAGGAAGGAACAGAAGCGGCTGCCTATGAAGACCAGATTGACGAAGAACTCCGTACACATCGTGCGGAAATTCTCATGCAGCAGCAGGCAGATATTCACGCTGAAAAGAATGCTGCGAAAATTGGTACACAGATGGAAGCCGTTATCGAGGGATTTGACCCTTGGGCAGGCTGTTACTTTGGCAGAACCGCAGCCGATGCACCAGAAATTGACGGAAAAATTTTCATTCGCCGCACACAGGAACATCAGTGCGGAGATTATGTGACAGTGGAAGTATTTGATACTATGGATTATGATCTGCTGGCAGAGGAGGTAGAGGAAGCATGAATCTACCGAATAAATTGACTTGTTTGCGTGTGCTGCTCATTCCAGTGTTTCTGATTTTTTTGTACATTTCTGCGATTCCCTATCATTTTCTGCTGGCATTGGTGGTCTTTGCCGCTGCCTCCATTACGGATGCGTTGGACGGGAAAATTGCCCGTTCAAGGGGCTTGGTGACAAATTTCGGAAAATTTCTTGACCCACTGGCAGATAAAGTATTGGTGCTGACCGCACTGCTGGCATTTGTAGAGTTGGACGAAATCCAGATGTCTGCGATTCCCGTGATGATCATTGCTGCCAGAGAATTTATGGTTTCCGGTTTGCGGATGCTGACTGCCAGCGAAGGAGTGGTTGTGGCAGCTGGTATCTGGGGAAAGCTGAAAACTGCATTTACCATGGTAACCATTGTGGCGGTGCTGGTATACTGTTCGCTGACAGGAGACTTTGGCTGTGCGATTCCAGAAGCCGTCAAAACTTGGGGACTGAATGGTTTGATTTGGATTTCTACGGCATTGACCATCTTATCTGGTGGTGTTTACCTGAAAGGGTACTGGTCTTATATCAATACAGATAAATAAGAACCGAAATGCTGACAAAATAAGAATATGTTCCACCCACTGTAAAAAGAAAGGATGCGTTCATCATGATGAAAAAGATATTGACTGTCGCAGCAGTAGGAACGATGCTGCTCACTGCGGTTGGATGCAGCAGCGACAAAGACAGCAGTTCCGAAACAGCAGAATCCAAGGTTGTTTCTACTACATTGCAGACAACCGCAGAAGAAACAGCATCGGAACCGGCAGAAACAACCACCATTGATATAGAAGCAATTATGCCGGAAGAACTGAAATTAGCCCCTGACTTTGTTTTATTTGAGAAGATTAGATTTCAAGTACCAGAAGACTGGGGAAATATGAATGTAGAGAATCTTTCGGTATGGTATCCAATGGATGGCAGTGGTGCTTTGACGCTGCAAATTTTTGATCCGGCTTCTATGGGAATGGAAGGCGATTCCCAGAAGGAAACACTGGAAAACCTCGGAAAACATTTGGCAGAAGAGCAGACCATTGTCTCCGAAGTCTGGAACACTGTACAGGATGCGGATGCCTATGCCATTACTTACTCTCCAGCAGCAGAAGAGGAAGTTGATGTTGCACAAAAAATGAATCTCTCGATTCTCTTTTATGTAGAAGATACGCCGTACAGTATGACATTTTCCAATTATACCGGTGTGAGCCCTGTATTAAAAAATGCCACCAACATTATGGATACCGTACAATTTTGATACACTGCGAATAAATTCTATATTTTCCTGTTATTTTTTGCGTCGTGACAGCATTTAAAATTGTGAAATTCGCTGAAAAATGAAAAAAAGTTTGACATTGTGCTTTGTTTATGTTATAGTGAAGAAACGTTCAAAAATACATTGTTGGGACAAAAAGGAGAAAAAAGAAAATGAAGAAAATATTAGCAATGTTTTGTGCACTTGGCATGATGGCAACATTGGCAGCTTGCGGTGAGCAGGAAAATTCCTCTTCTGAAGCAGCTACAACGGAAGCAACGACGGAAGCAACCACAGAAGCTACAACAGAGGTAACAACCGAGGCTACCACAGAGGCTGTGACGGAAACAACAACAGAAGAAACGACAACGGCAGAGGAAGAAACGACCACTACAGACGGCGAAACCGTTGGAGAAGAAACAGAAGAGGTAGATGCTTCTGCACTGGCAGCAGAGCTGACCCAGACAGAGACGGTAGACAGCTTCTCTTTGAGCGTTTCTCCGAACTGGACAAAGGATGAATCCTTGGGCTATCCGATGTGGTATCTGGAAGATGAGACTGGTGCATTCTTTGTACAGGAATTTGATACCGCAGAAATGGGCATTTCCAGTGATATGGACCACAAGACGGCTTTGGAAGCAGTTGGTGGTGCAATGGAATCACAGGCTACCGTGATCGCAGATGAATGGGATACAGTAAATGGAGAAGACGCTTACGGTCTGACTTATACCATGGATGTTGGCGGCGTATCCACTACGAATATTTCTATTTTCTTCTATGTGGGCGATACCATTTGTGGTGTAACCTTTACAGACTTTGGCGGTACTGGTACGATTATAAATTATGCACAGCCAATTCTGGATTCCATTACTTTCTAAAAATTGCAAATGAATCAAATATAAAAAGGGTTGTCCGAAACACGGGCAGCCCTTTTGTTTTTCTGTGTGCTATTTCTCTTTGCTAATCACAGATGGTATCGGCAAATCAGTCTCTCATATTGGTTATCACATTAACCCCAGCCGTTCCTGTACTGTCTCTAACGATGGCAGCACGGCTTCTGCCATTTGCCGCAGTTCGTTTGTCGGTGCCACCTGATCTGGTACCATCAGCACATGCATGCCAGCTGTATAGGCACTTTTTACACCGTTTTCCGAATCTTCTACTGCATAGGTTTTTGTTGGATCGCATTGCAGCTTTTCACAGGCAGTCAGGTAAATTTCCGGATGGGGTTTGCCATGTGTGATCTGATCGCCTGTGATAATGGCATTAAAATATGGTACAAAACCAGACAACTCTAAATGATGCATGGTGGTGTTCCGGCTGGTTGACGTTGCCAGTGCAACTTGCCAGTTCGCTGCTTGTAATGCCTGCAACAGTGCTTCTGCACCTTTCATCACCGGCATGCCATGCTTGTCCAACTCGTTCAACATTCGCCGTCGTTTCTCCGTTTCCATCTCTACATAGGGAAAATCAGGATAGTTTGTTGCAAAGAATGCACGAGTATCCGTTCGGTTTCTGCCACGGCATTGCTGTAAAGCCGTCACCATCTCTGGCAGATTTGCTTCTTCCATCATTTCTTTCCATAGACGGTCACTGAGTGCTTCCGTTGCAAATAAAACGCCATCCATATCAAATACAATATTGTTCATAAACGATCTATCCTTTCTGCTTTTTTAAATTTTAGTTTTTTTACTTGTGTTTTTAAGACTATTTTAAGGTTTCTGTGGTATTGTAAAAATGGATTTCATAATCCCCAATTCCCCTTGTTTTTGTTTTATTTTCTATTATTCCTTCTTTTTCCTGACGGTCATTGCCGTCAGGATATTTTTTTGCCTATTTTTCTGTTGTTTCTGCATGGCTAAAGGTCTTCTGAAAATATTGTTTTCGATAGGCAGCGGGGGTACAGGAAAATTCTTTCTGGAAACAATGAATAAAATGACTTTGGGAGGAAAATCCGAAATACGCTGCAATCTCTGTATAGGAATAGTCTGAAAAGCGAAGCATGTTCGCAGCAGCCTGAAGTTTTTCCCGTCGGATAAAGTAGCTGACAGAAAGTCCTGTTTCCTTTGCAAAAAGAGCAGAAAAATAACTGCGGTTCACAGAAAGTACTTCTGCAACCTCAGATACCGTGAGCCGCTGGTGCAGATGGCGGCAAATATATTCCATGCCCTTGGTTACATGCATAGAATAACTGTGTTGCCTTGGCAAATTCGCCATTTTTTGTGTAAAATCAAGGAGCATTTCATTTTGAAGCTGGATAATCTGCTCCGCAGTGGGCAGTTCATCCATTTTATTGATATACAAATCGCTTAATGTGTAAGCAAGTTCCTGTTCTAACCCGTGCTCCACACAAAGACGTGTGATGATCGCAACGGAAACCACAAAGTGATACCGTAGATTTCGCAAAGGGTCTTTAGAAAGCTGTCCATATTCGTTCGCATTATAGGCATGAATATTCTCTGGTTTGATCAGCTGCAAGTGCAGCCTGTCCAATCTTCCATGAACAATGTCCTCGTAATAACTGCATTCCTGCTGATATTCCATATGTGTGATGTTGTCCTCCTGCTGTTGGAAGAGCCGATGCTGGAGTTCTCGGTGATATGTCATAGGATATGCCCTCCTTTTTTGTTTATTATAAAACACATTTGATAAAAGTACAACAAATTTTGTATGAATTTTGTAAAAAATGCGGTATAATAAAATTGTAAATAAAACAGCACTTTCCCAAGATTTTTTGTCAGGACAGGAATGGTTCTCATTCCTGTCCTGATAGAAATTATAGAACACAATTGAAATTTGTATATTATTTAAAAATATAAAGGAAAATAAATATGAAAAAATGGAATGGTTTTGAAAAAGGCATGAATCTCGGTGGTTGGCTGTCACAGTGGGATTTAACCGACAAGGAACATTTGGAAACATTTATAACCGAAGAAGATATTCAGAAAATTCAGGCAATGGGTGCTGATCATGTTCGGCTGCCAGTGGATTATTGTCTGCTGGAAGAAGAAGACGGTACGCCAAAAGAGGAAAACTTTATTTATATTGACCGCTGTCTCGAATGGTGCAAAAAAGCGGGGCTGCGTGTGATTCTTGATCTGCATAAAACCGCAGGCTATGCCTTTGATGAGGCAAAAAGTTGTGAGGCATTTTTTGAGAGCGAAGCCTTGCAGGAACGGTTTCTTTGCCTGTGGGACAAACTGGCTGCTCGGTATGGACAGTATTCCGATTTTGTCGCATTGGAATTGCTGAATGAAATTGTGAATCCAGCGGTCAGCGACATCTGGAACGCATTGGCAGCCCGTGCCATTGAGCGGATTCGCCGTGTCACAAAGGATACCTATTTACTGGTTGGTGGAACACGGTATAACAGTGTGATGTCTGTCAAGGAATTGTTACCGCCGCCAGATGAGAAGATTGTTTACACATTTCATTGCTATGAGCCCATTCTCTTTACCCATCAGGGTGCCTATTGGGTAGAAGGTATGCCGACATCTTTCCGTACAGACTGTTTGTTGTCTGCTGGTGCTTGTTTAGAGCAGTCTCGTTCCCTGCTGGACAGCAACATGATAGATGTACTGGAGACCGTCCCTGCCGACGTACAGGGAACAGATTTTTTCTTGGAACTGTTTCGAGAGGCAGTTTCCGTGGCAGAAGAACGAGGAATTCCCCTTTATTGTGGAGAATACGGCGTTATTGATCTGGCATCGCCGGAAGAGGCGGTACGGTGGCATCAGGCAATTCATGAAGCTTTTGTACAGCTTGGCATTGCAAGAGCAGTGTGGACGTACAAAGCATTGGATTTTGGATGGATGGATGCCCATTATGATGCTGTTCGGCAGCAGCTTACACATCTTTTGTAAGAACCTTCCAATGCCCATTTGATGGAAATTTTTTATGATAAAGTACCTCCTTACCATTTTATACAAAACAGCAGCCGCATGGGAATAACTTCTCCCCAATGCGGCTGCTGTTTCTGTTTATTCTGTTACATCGGTAATCACTGTTTCCGGATAATAATAGGACAAAATCTCTCGCCATTTTGCCCCGTTTTTTGCCATTGCATTTGCACCGTATTGACTCATGCCCACACCATGTCCATACCCTTTGGTGGTGATGGTGAATGTTTCATCTGCATATGCCACGGTAAAGGCAGCTGCTCGCAGTGACAGGGCTTCCCGTACATCCTGCCCATTGACCGAAACGCCTCCAATTTCTGCGGTGCAGACCGTACCGGAATCGGAAACTTCCTGTACGGTCAGCCATGTTTCTGGATGTTCTGCCTCTAGTTTCGCATCTGGAGCAAGGGTTTGTAAGGCTTCTTGCATTTCTTCCTTGGAGAATGTTACCTCCTCCAGAAAATGCGGTGCCGTTTCATCTGCTGCACTGTCTACCGGTATGAGATAGGGCACTGCCTGCCCCCATACTACTTCTGCGGATTCTGTTTGTCCAGCAGACATAGAACAAAATGCTGCAATAATCGGCTCTTCTTCATAGGTTAAAATATAAGGCAGGACTTCCTCTACAGCATCTGCAATTTGGGGATAATAGGTGTCAAATTGTTCACCATAATATTGCTTTGCCTGATTTTCTGTAAAATATGCCTGATACTGTGCCGGATCATTGGAGAAATCTGCTCCGCACAATTCGGGCGTCGGATTTTCTTGCTCAATCTGTTGTTGTCGAATCGCATAGGTATGTGCTGCCACAGCCTGTGCCTTGAGTGCCTCTGGTTCAAAGGTTGCCGGCATTTCTGCACAAACCGCACCAATGACATAATCTCTTGCGGAAACGGTTAGTACCTCTCCAGTGGAAACATCCAATACAGAAAAATTCGGTAATGTCTCTGAAGTTACGGAAGATTCTGAAATAGGCGGTGTTTTGTGAGAGAGCAGCAGTGCTGGCACCACGGGAATGGCGGTGAGCAGCAGTGCAAATAGGAGCAGCATCATACGATCCCGTTTCATAAAAACGTCCTTTCTGAAAATGAAGATACGGATAGAAGAAATTGTATGGAGAGAGCAGAAAAATTCTGCTGCTCTGCCCTTTTTATTTTGCAGGGAAGAAATGCCTGTCTGTCAAAGATGTTTCTGAAAAAAGAAATGATTTTCTCCAAAAAAAGCTTTCTTTCCGCTGGTTGACAGACATTGCAATTTCGTGTATAATTATAAGATACAAGCAGAGAAAACTAGTGCAAACTTCAGTATTTTTTCCTTGCTGCTGTTTGCTGACCGTCTGTGAATCGCTTTCTCTGCACAGTCCCACAGATGGTTTAGATGGATTACGCACAATCGGGCTTTTGCCCGAATCGAAAAGGAGGCCTTCTTATGACATTACAGGAACATTTCCTGACGGAAGAAACCAACGTTCAACAGTCGGATATTAAAAGACTATGCGACCGTTTGAAAAAACATGCTCAAATTGCACCAGCACTCTATGAAAAATACAATGTAAACCGTGGCTTACGCCATAGCGATGGCTCTGGTGTCGTAGCAGGCATTACACGTATTTGCAGCGTGCATGGCTATGTCATTGATGAAGGCGAACGCAGACCCGTACCGGGAGAATTGATTTACCGTGGTTACAGCATCAAGGATTTGGTAGAACATGCCGAACAGGAAGACCGATTCCTTTTTGAGGAAGTCGTATATTTGCTTCTGTTCGGAGAACTGCCGACTGCCGAGGAACTGGATATCATGCGGAAGTCTCTTGCCATGCGGAGAGAACTGCCGCCGGGCTTTCTGGTGGACAGCATTATGCAGGCACCGTCTAAAAATATCATGAATAAGCTTTCAAGAAGTATTTTGTCGCTGTATTCCTATGATGATGATCCGGAACATCCGTCTCTGGAGGGCGAAATGCGAATTGCCCTTGGTCTGATTGCAAAGATGCCAATCCTCATGGATGGAGCCTATCAGGCAAAGCGGCATAAATTTGACAACGCCAGCATGATTATTCATCAGATTCGACCGGAAGAGGGAACGGCAGAATCCATTCTCTCCTTGATTCGGAATGACCGGAATTATACCAAACAGGAAGCACAATTGTTGGATATTATGCTTTCCATCCATGCAGAGCATGGCGGCGGTAACAACTCCACCTTTGCGTGTCGTGTGGCAACTTCTTCAGGTACTGACCCCTATGCTGCCTATACAACTGCCATCAATTCTCTTAAGGGGTCTCGGCATGGCGGTGCGAACATCAAGGTGGTACAAATGTTGGATTGCATCAAAGAGAATGTCAAGAACTGGCATGATGAAGGCGAAGTGGCGGATTTTGTTACAAAAATTCTTAAAAAAGAAGCAGGCGATGGCTCTGGTCTGATTTACGGCATGGGACACGCTGTTTATACACTTTCTGATCCACGTGCTGTAATTTTGAAGCGAAAAGCGTTTGAAATGGCAAAGGGCAGGGAAATCGAGGCAGAATTTGAACTGCTCTCTCTGGTAGAACGGCTGACACCGGAACTGATGAAAAAAGTGCGTGGTGTAGATAAGGCAATGTGTTCCAATGTAGATATGTATTCCGGTCTGGTATACCGGATGTTGGGCATTCCGGATGAACTTTTCACGCCGCTCTTTGCCAGTGCTAGAATGGTCGGCTGGGCAGCACACCGCATGGAAGAGTTAATGACCGGCAAGCGGATTATTCGTCCGGCTTATAAGCCTATTACGAAAATAAAACCCTATGTACCGTTATGCGAACGGGAACACTGATTCGCTTGTTGCTGACGGGCTGTTTGCTGCTCCTGTTGACCGGCTGCACATTCGGGGCGACAGTAGATGTTCTGCTGACACCGCCCCATCTGCGTGGGGAACAGGAGCAGATTTATCAGGCATTGCAAAATGCTGTTGGCAATCGCATTACACTACAATATCCTCGCACTGGCGAACATCTCTCTGCTGTAATGATATCCGATTTAGATGGAGATTTGTTGGATGAAGCGGTCGTTTTTTATCGGAAAGAGGGGACGCTTACAACAGAAAATGCACTTCGGCTGAATTTGCTTGACCAAGCAGACGGACAATGGATGTCCGTCTGTGACCTGCCAGCAGAAGGCGCCGTCGTAGATCGGGTAGTTGTCTCAAAAATTGGACATCAAGAACGGCTTATTGTCGGTTATGCACAGGTGGATCAGTCTGATAAGGCACTGGTGCTTTATGATTATACTGACGGCAGTCTGACAAAAAATTTCACAGTCTCCTATTCCAGTTTTGAAGTGGCAGATTTAGATGGAGATGCCACACCGGAATTGATGGTATTCCGTGCAGCGGAAGGAGAACATAATGCAGAGGCAGCTGTCTATGTGCCGGATGAACGGGATAACTATACCCGATATGCCTTGACGTTACAAGCAAAATTTACGGAATACAGTCAGGTGCTTTGCGGCAGCATACAGGATGGAACAATTGCGATCTATCTCGATGGTATTGTTGGCGCTACGACCATGCAGACAGAAATTCTTCAGTTTGACGGAAAAAATCTGATTCGTCTTTCAGATACAGCAGATACCAATACCCTGCGTCCGATCGGGTGGCTGACAATGGACATTGATCAGGATGGCATTCCGGAAGTGCCGGTACAGGGGCTGTTTCCGGGCTACAGCGAAACCGATTCCGATTTCATTCGGATGACAAGATGGATGACGGTAGCACGGGATGGCTCTCTACAGGAAAAAAGCCGGGGCTATTACAGTTTAGGTGATGGATATGCCTTTCTGCTGCCGCCAAACTGGAAAAAGACCGTTACTGTGCAGAATGACATTCTGACTGGAGATTTGGTTTTTTATCATTATGGCGGGGATCGCTTTGCCACTATGCCGGAACTGATGCGGATTGCGGTGGCAACTGATACTGCTAATCGGGACAGCCGCTTAGAAGAGGGGTATCAATTGCTGTATTCCCGAGGCAATGCGTTTTATTTTGTGAAAGTGCCGGAAAACAGTACAGATGAATTGGCGAGAACTGTCGGCGATTTGTTGGGATATTTTGTGTTTGTATCGTAACGGATAATGGGAATAAAATATGGATGCGTGTGCAGTCCCACCTGCTTGATTGCGGTCAATGAAAAATAGGAAGGAGAAACGACAGACCTATGAAACGAATTTTAGTCTGTGAGGATGAAGATGTGATCCGTGAATTTGTAGTCATCAACCTGAAACGAGTCGGTTATGATGTTTATGATGTCAGCTGCGGCGAAGATGCCCTGCGTGCTTTTGAAGCTGCTGGTGGAAATTTTGACATTGTGCTGCTGGATATTATGATGCCTGGGATAGACGGCTTTCAAGTTTGCAAAGAACTCCGGAAACGAAGCTCTACCATCGGCATTATCATGTTGTCTGCAAAAACGCAGGAAATGGACAAGGTCAATGGTTTGATGATTGGTGCAGATGACTATATCACAAAACCCTTTTCTCCCTCCGAACTTACGGCAAGGGTGGATGCCATTTATCGCCGTGTTTGTATGAGTTCTGTCAGCAACAAACAAAAATCCATGCTGAAAAGCGGTCCGTTTGTGCTGAATCGGGTGAACCGCACGCTTCACAAGAACGAAAAAGCGATTGAACTGACACAAATTGAATATCAGGTTCTAGAATATTTCTTGAAAAATAAAAATACTGCCTTGGATCGTGCTAGTATTTTGGAACATATTTGGGGCGAGCAGTATGACGGAGATGACAAAATTGTCGATGTTAATATTCGCCGCATTCGCATGAAAATTGAAGATCAGCCCTCTAACCCTAAATATATCACAACTATTTGGGGGTATGGATATAAGTGGAATGACCCAAATGACCACTAAACAGAAAAAACGCCGCGCACTGCGAAAAAATACCATTACAACCCGTTGGCTGGTGAGCAATCTTGGGGCAGTGTTTTTGGTGTTGCTGATAGTAGAACTGGCAGTTATTTATACTTTGCAGCATTATTATTATAATTCGGCAGAACAATATCTCACCACAAAGATTTCCTCTGTCACTACTGTGTTGACTCGATATGCACAGGACAGCAGTTCAAATTTTTCTGCGGATCTGCGAAGCACATTTGAAAACTTTTCCGATAAAGAACGCATGGAGTTGATGGCAATCAACTCTAAGGGAAGAGTGACCTTGACCACATCCGGTTTTGCACCAGATGCCAGTGTTGCTATGCCAGACTATGAAACAGCCATGAAAGAAGAAAATGGTACTTGGGTTGGTACGCAGAATGGTGAATGCATTATGGCAGTGAGTGTCAATATTTCTGCGATACAGCCGGAATACAATGCGATTCGAGTGGTTGCTTCTATGACACAGATTGACGTTACGCTGCGAGAATATATGCTCATGATTACAGCGGTTTGTATCGGGATTCTATTATTGCTGTTGATTACAGGATCTTTTTTTGTGCGTTCGATTGTTCTTCCCATCAATCGCATCAATGCAGTAACGAAGAAGTTTGCACAGGGTGACTTCTCTCAACGAATTACCCCCATTCCAGAGGATGAAATCGGCGATTTGTGCAAAGCGGTCAATGATATGGCATCTGCCCTTTCTGAAACGGAGGCGATGAAAAACGAGTTTATCTCCTCTGTTTCACATGAACTGCGGACACCGCTGACTGCTATTCAGGGCTGGGCGGAAACACTTTGTATGGATATGGATGCGGAAACGATGCAAAAAGGCATGCATGTCATTGTAAATGAAACAGAACGGCTTTCCCGTATGGTAGAAGAGCTGCTTGACTTTTCAAGAATGCAGAGTGGAAAACTGACGTTACAGCCGATGCCAATGGATATTCTGGCAGAATTGGGTGATGCGGTGTTGATTTACACAGAAAAGGCAAAACGGGAGCATATCCACATGATCTATCAAGAACCGGAGATGCTGCCGTTTGTATACGGAGATAAAAACCGGATTCGGCAGGTATTTATCAATGTCATAGACAATGCGTTAAAATATTCCAATCCCGGCGGATTGGTGACTGTCAGTGCCGAGGCAATCGGCAGTCAGATACAGGTTCGGATTTCGGACAACGGCGTGGGAATTAGTGCAGCCGATTTGCCAAAAGTCAAGACGAAGTTTTTCAAGGCGAACCATACCCGAAGAGGTTCTGGCATTGGATTGGCAGTGGCAAATGAAATCATCACCATGCATCACGGCAGGTTGGATATCCAAAGCGAATTGGGTGCCGGAACGGCTGTTATCATTACACTGCCGGCAATGAAGGAGAAAGACATATGAAACCATGCAGAATCACGGTCATGAGAATGGCGCATTATGCGGATTTGATGGAACAATATGAAAATCCCATGGAACATGCCTGTGACATGCAGGTCGGGCAGGTTTGGATTACAAATGGATGGGAGAAGCCGGAAGGATTATGTGACAGTGCTTGGGAAAGCATGTCCCCATTTGTCATGACACTGGCACATGGCGGAGAGGATCTTTATAACGGTTGGATGAAAAATAAAAAGTCGGCAATGATTTCCTGTAATGACGGATTTCGTCCAGTGAGTTTTTTGATTGAAGCATTGGAAGAGAAGGGGTAACATCGTATGCGAAAACTGGATAAAAAATTGATGGAAACGGCATTGCAGTCTTTACTGCTGCCGAGGGAAGGATATTTCGGAGCCGTTTATGCTGGCTTTGGACGAGGCAGTGTACTCTCCACCTCTGCATTGGATAACCGCTATGGTTTTCTGGCAGTCACGAATCAAAATCGGCTGCTGATTGCACAGTATAATATTCTCACCGTTCCCCTGTTTCAGGGTGCTTTGCCGCTGCAAGCTTTGGAATCTTTAAAAATTAGCAAAACACTGCTGAACATGTATTCTGTCAAGATGCAATTTCGTGCACAAGGAGAAACCTGTAAGCTTGCATGCAAAATTAGTCCAAACGTTTATGGGATGGGCTTAAAGGAACAGCAGGAAAACGCGGAACAGCTGTTAGAGACATTACAGAAGTGGTGCCATGCAGGATAGGATGTAAAATGGTGAACAGAAACATATCATAAAGAAAAGACGATATTTCCCTTTTGATTAAAAAGTGCGTCTTAGAAAGGAGTCGTATGAAGCAATCTACAAAACCAGAACAGGCAAAACATCGTTCTAAAATCGGCGGACAAGCCCTCATTGAAGGGGTTATGATGAAAGGCGTCCACACGGGTGCGATGGCATGCCGTCTGCCGGATGGAACGATTGACGTAGAAACATGGGAGGAGCACAATGGCAAGGAGATGCCTTGGTATCGAAAGTGTCCGCTGGTACGAGGCAGCTTTAACTTTGTCTTTTCTATGCGGGATGGGTATCGCTGTTTGATGAAATCCGCAGAAAAACAGGTCACAGAAGAGGAAGCAGAAAACGAAGCCGAGGAAATGAGCAAGTTTGAACAGTGGCTGAATGACAAATTGGGTGAAAAGCTGTTTGGCATCATTATGTCTATTTCGATGGTGATAGGGGTTGCTTTTGCTGTATTTGCATTTATTTTTCTGCCGAAATTCCTGATTGGTCTGCTTATTGATCATACTGCCATTCCAGATGACAGCCGCTTTGTGCGTTCTTTGCTGGAAGGCATTATTAAAATTGTAATTTTTCTGGGATATATGATTCTTACCGGCTGTATGAAAGACATCCGGCGTACTTATGAATACCACGGAGCAGAACATAAGACGATTGCCTGTTTTGAGGCGGGCGATCCGTTGACAGTGGAGAACGTCAAAAAACACTGCCGTTTTCACCCCCGATGCGGTACGAGTTTTATTTTTATCACTCTCATTGTCAGCATTCTGGTGATGTGTCTGGTTCCGCTGACGGTCGTTTGGCAGCGGGTATTGGTGAGCATTTTACTGTTGCCGTTTGTAGTCGGCATTTCCTATGAATTTATCCGCATTGCCGGGAGAAGTGATAGCTGGATTACCCGTGCACTGTCTTTTCCGGGTCTGCAAATTCAGCGGATTACCACCAGAGAACCCGATGCCAGTCAGATTGAATGTGCCATTGCGGCGTTAAAGCCATGTATTCCGGAGAATCTGGAGGAAGACGAGTGGTAACACGGACACGCCGTCAGCTTTATCAAAGGATACGGCAGCGGTTGACGGCTGCCAATTTGGAAGATGCGGCGGCAGAAGCGGGATTTTTACTGGAATTTCTGTTAGAGAAACCGTTGCCGCAGCTGCTGATGGACGGTGATTTGCCGGTAGCAGAACAAACAGTACAACAGGCAGAGCGACTCTGTGAACAGCGTGCCAACCGGTATCCGCTGCAATATCTGCTGGGTACATGGGAATTTTATGGGCTGTCCCTGCAAGTGGGAGAAGGTGTACTGATTCCTCGTGCGGATACGGAAACATTAGTGGATTTTGTGCGTTTCTGTCGGCAGGGAGAAGTACAGACGAAACTGTTAGATTTGTGCAGCGGCAGCGGCTGCATTCCGGCTGCGATCGCTGCCCATTTGCCGCAGGTAACAGGCAGTGCAGTAGAATGGGAATCTGCTGCCTTTTATTATCTGCAACAGAATCTCCAACAATATGCAAAAGAAATGCAGCCGATTCAAGGCAATGTTTTGGATGCTGTGTTTGCAAAGCGTTTTTCCGGATATGATATCATTACCTGTAATCCTCCTTATCTGACAGAAACCGATATGCAGGTGCTTCAGCCGGAAGTGACCTTTGAACCGGAAACGGCACTGTACGGCGGTACAGATGGGCTGGACTTTTACCGGCAGGTCACAGTGTATTGGAAAGATGCCCTTGCAGCAGGCGGCTGGCTGGTGTATGAAATCGGAATGGGACAGGAGCAGGCGGTTGCAGAAATCCTGTGGCAAAATGGTTTTTCAGATGTTGTACAGCGGATAGATGCTGGTGGCATTGTCCGGATGGTGGCAGGGCATCAAAAACTATAAGGGCACAGAAATCCATTTTTAAATGATGCTTTCCATTTTAATGCCACAGGCAACTGCGGTCAAGCTGGCTCAGCTTGGCGAGGCGGATGCAAGGGGGGCAAGCTGCCACCCTTGCAAAGCAAACGAGTTGAAATCGGTCAATGGATGAGAAACAAGATACCGCTGTCCGCCATTTAAAAAAACAAAACGGTACGAAATGCAGAAATTTAGTGTCATTAGACTGCAAATTGCAGTAAGAACAGGGCGGACAGCGGGCATAGGCAGACAGCGTAGCGAATCTGCCGAACGATTCGGACAAATTTTCCAAAAGAAATCCGAAAATGGATTTCCGTGTCATAAGGGATTGTTTCTATCAACGCCACATCCGTCATTCGGCAGATTGTACTTTTATCCTATTTTTTTACATCCATTTGAATCCTGCGGATTCAGGTTATATTAGATTGTCATATACTGTCCTCTACTGCAAACAACACCGTTGTTTGCAATGCCACTAAAAGCGGCTGCAAAGCCATCGGCTTTGCAAGGACAGTATGAACGGCGGCTCTTGGTGGCAAAGCCACCACCGGCAATGGATTGCCGGTATTGCAAAATTGTAGATTTTGCAATAGAGCCTGGTATAAAATCCTCTCGAAAGGAGCATCGCATATGAAACTTGCATTTGTCATCCCTTGGTACGGCGAAGGCATCCCCGGTGGTGCAGAGATGGAACTCCGGGAAGTTGCCGGACACCTTCAGAAAGCGGGTGCTGATGTGGAAATTCTCACCACCTGTGTGCGGGATTTTACCGCCGACTGGAACGAAAATTATTATGCAGCTGGCACGGCTATGGTCTATGATGTCCCGACCCGTCGATTTCCTGTTCGGAAACGGGATACCGCTGCCTTCGACCGCATCAATGCCAAACTCATGCAGGGCAAACAGATTACCACCAAGGAAGAAGTCCTCTTCCTACAGGAAATGATCAACAGTCCCCTGCTCTATGAGTATATCGAAACCCATAGTGCGGACTATGATCTATTTATTTTTATTCCATATATGTTTGGTACGACCTTTCATGGTGTACTGGCGTGTCCGGAAAAAGCAGTTATGATTCCCTGTTTTCATGAGGAAGCCTATGCACATATGCGTCTGTTCCGACAAACTTATATCAATCTGCGTGGTATGATTTTTAACTCCGTGCCGGAAATGCAGCTTGCCAACCGTTTATATGATCTGCAAGAGGTGGAACAAATCTGTACGGGGATTGGAATGAATACTACCATTACGGGCGATGCGGATACATTTCGAGAAAAATATGGAATTTCAGAACCATTTTTGATCTATGCGGGACGGAAAGATCAAGGCAAAAATGTTCACACGCTGATTCAGTATTTTGCAGAGTTTAAAAAACGCAATCCCGATGACCCATTGCAGCTGGTATTGATTGGCGGCGGCAAATTGACGGTGCCGGTTTCTGTCAAAGATGCCGTTCACGACTTGGGCTATGTCTCCCAACAGGACAAATATGATGCGTTACGGGCGGCTCTGTTTCTCTGTCAGCCATCGAAAAACGAAAGCTTTTCCCTTGTCATTATGGAAAGCTGGCTTTGCGGCAGACCGGTACTTGTACACGCCGGCTGTGCTGTGACAAAAGATTTCTCACAGCGTGCAGAAGGTGGGCTGTACTTTAACAGCTATTTTGAATTTGAGGGCTGTGTTCGCTGGATAGAAACCCATCCAGAAGAAGCCGACCAGCTTGGACAAAACGGACGGCAGTTCGTCCTTGCCAATTTTGACTGGAACGTTGTCACGAGAAAATATCTTTCATTTTTCCAAAAATTGATAGAAGAGGGGGACATGCAGTGAAGCGAATTGCATTTGTTAATCAACGATATGGATTAGAGGTCAACGGCGGTTCGGAATATTACACACGTCTGATGGCAGAACGGCTGGCAAAATATTATGAAGTGGAAGTATTGACCACAAAGGCAGTGGATTATACGACTTGGAAAAACTGGTATGTACGGGATGTAGAAAATATTCATGGGGTAACAGTTCGCCGGTTTTCCGTTTCACAGGAGCGAACGATTGATTTCGATGCTTATAATGCAGCTTATCTTGCGGAATGTGAGCACGACAACTATAGTTTGGGTGTTGAAAAAATCTGGTTTGAAAAACAAGGACCATATTGTCCAGCTTGCATTGAATTTATTCGGAAGCACAAGGATGAATATGATGCGTTTTTATTTGTGACGTATTTATATTATCTGACGGTAGCAGGTTTGCCGGAAGTTGCAGATAAGGCAATCTTTATTCCCACTGCACATGAAGAACCCTATCTGCATTTTAAAACCTTTGAGAAGTTATTTCGGCTGCCGCAGGCGTATATTTTCCTAACAGAAGAGGAACGGATGCTCGTGCGGCGGCAGTTCAAAACCGCTGGGATTCCCTGTGATGTACTGGGAACGGGGGTGGATATTCCAGATTATCCGCCGGATTCCGCATTCCGGCAAAAGTTTCGGATTCGGGATCCCTATTTGATCTATGTAGGGCGGATTGATGAAGGCAAGGACTGCCCGACCCTGTTCCGTTACTTCATGGAATTTAAGGAACGCAATCCCAGTACCCTGAAGTTGGTGCTGATGGGAAAGGCGGTCTGCAACATTCCCAAGCATCCTGACATCATTCCGCTTGGTTTTGTATCAGAGGAGGACAAGTTCAGTGGTCTGGCAGGTGCGATTTCCTTAGTACTTCCCTCTCGCTATGAAAGTCTTTCCATTGCTGTTCTGGAGGCAATGGCACTCGGTGTGCCGGTATTGGTCAACGGACAGTGCGATGTTCTGCGTGGACATTGTACCAAGAGCAATGGTGGGTTATACTATCGAAATTTCTTTGAATTTGAGGGGGCTTTGACCTATCTCTTCTCCCATCCGGATGCCTATCAGGAAATGCAGGAAAATGCGTATCAATATGTACTGGAACATTATGATTGGGATGTGATTCTGGAACGCTTTCGTGTGATCATTGAAACTGTCATAGAAGGGCGGAAGGCATAAAGTATGGGAATTACAATTTGCAGCAGCATTGGACTTTTGGCTGCCATTGGCTGCACAGGACTGTATGACCGGAAAGGATCGTTTCTCAAACCATTTGTCTGTGGCACGGTCTTCTATTTTTTCTGCTACATTCTTTGGAGTATGGTGTTATTTACCGCCAATCAGTTCACCTTGTTTCGTGCAGTGCTTGGCACTGCCATTTTCCTGACTGTTCTGCTGTTAGGTGCTTGTATTGTGCTCCGGAAACGACATGGTACCCTGCTGCGGCTGCTGCACTGGGAGGAGAGTATTCGCACCGTTTGGATTCCGCTTGTGGTTGTCATTTTGGCGTTGCCGCTCGTTCTGATAAAAAATGAACTCTTTGGTATGGGACAGGATGAGGGCGTGTATCAGGTCGTTGCTATGAACCTTATGAATGGTTTGACTGACCGCCAGCAAAACTTTGTAGAATACAGTATGCTTTCCAGTGCGGATCAAACTGAATTTGCAGATGCCGTACAAAAGTATTTAGTCGGGTATGATATTGCTCCTGAAGACTATCCGGAAACCGTTTATGATCGTGATGTTAGTCCCGTTTCTGGTATTTATCACGGCATTCCGACTTATCCTGCCATGCTGGCATTATTTGGGAAGTTGTTCGGCGTTTCCCATATGATACAGCTGGAAACGGTTATCTGGATTTGCATGATTTTTCTGGTTTCGTTTATCTGCCGGCAAATGCAGTGGAAACGCTTGACGGAATTTCTTGCCTGCACCATGTGTGCGGTTTCGCCGATTGTCATTTGGGTGACAAAATCCTCGCTGACAGAATTGTTTTTAGCAGTGATTCTGTTGTCGTTTATCCTGCTGATTACGACACCGAGTCGTTCTCACGGACTTTCTATTCTGCCAATTGCTGTCTTCTCCTGTTATCATGTTTCAATTTATACGATGGTGCCGTTGTTTGTGGTGCTTTATGGGGCACTGTATCTCTTCCGAAGAAAGACACAGTATGCGGTTCTTATGATGAGTACCATTGGTATTTATCTGGCAAGTTATTTCGCTATGCGGCATGTGCAGCCGTTTTATACGATGAACAATTATCGTTCTTTATTTGTTGGCGGTATTACGGTTTATCAGATTACGATGGTGGTAACCGTGGTGAGTGTTGTTGCATTTGTGATTTGTGGGATCTATTGTTTGATTCTACATCACCGTGCAAAGACATTTGAGGCGAGTGCATTTTTAGAAGCTGCACAGCAGCGTACTTGGGTAAAAGTTTTGTTTCTCTTCTTTCTGCTGCTGCCAGTGATCTATATCTTATATAAAGCACTTTCACAGGGCATGGTTGGAGAACTGCGGTATTTGACCTTGACAGGTTACGCCATTCAGACAGGTTTTTTCCTGTTGCCGGCAGCCTGTATCATTGTACTGTTCCGGATGAAAACCGTGTTGGAAAAGCCAGAAACGATGGTATTGTATGCCATGTTTGTGTACTGCATTTTGGTGTACTCTGCTTTTCTGCGGTTTCAGATTGAATATTATTATTATTATGCAAGATACCTTGCACCATTTATTCCGATTGCGGTGCTGTTTGCAGCAATGGTGCTGGACAAGTGCAACTGGAAAGCAACGGTTCCGTTGCTGACCGTCAGTGTCCTAGTGGTCACACCGTTTGACCGATTCCTTGCAACAGCAAAGGATGATACACGGATGCAGTGGTCGATTTTGACAGACTTGACAGAAAAAATGGATGCAGCAGATTGTGTGGTTGTAGATACTGACCTGATGCCGCAGCTTTATTTACCGATTCGCAGCATGACAGGTGCAGCGATGTATCCAGAATTGGAAAATGCCGTTGAGCAGGTGGATCAGCTGAGTGATCAGTATGATACGGTTTATTATGTGACAACAGATACCTCTATTTTGCAGTACAGTGACTCTTATCGCTGTGTTTATCGTAATGCGGCACACCACAGCGAAGACGATTTGAACCACAATGGGAAACTCTTCCCGATGCCGCTGGCATTTTTAGAGTATGATGAACCGATTTGTCTATATCAGTATACAGCGAACCGACTTTCCTATCGAGCAGCGGATTGCTATGAAACAGAATATGTAGGGTTTGGGTCACTGGAAGGTGATTTTTGCTGGAGTGTGGCACAGGATGCCTCTGTATTCTGTACACTGCATCCCGACAATTATTTGTTGCAATTTGACATGGGCTGTACGATTCCGCTGCAACAGCTTGGGATGGACGAAATGACGGTTTCGATTTATGTCAATCATGTATTAGCCGGGGAACTTACCATCAGCGAAAAGAATAATGGTGGTACATTGACCATCCCTATCTCTTCTATTTTATTGAATGACACACAGAATCAAATTACACTGCACTGTAATCTTTGGTCTGCCTCTACAGTTACGGCAAATGATACACGGCAGTTGGGATTTCCTTTGCAGTCGCTGCGGTTTATTCACAAATAAAAATATGCATATGGGAACTGACAAGTTAATCGGTTCACCAGATGCACATTACGGATTCATTACGATATCAGGAAAATGAGAAAGGAGGCAGGTTGTATGATGCAGGTAGAAGTTAAAAATGGTACGATGACAGAAGCAGAAATCCAGCATGCGATCTTACTAGTCAAGAAACGATGGGGAACACGGCTGCGGTCAGATATGCGTCTGATTCTGGAAAAGACGGATACAGAACTCTTGGTCACCTTTGATCCGCCGATTGATCGGCAGGTATATCGCAGTACAGATTATCTTGTAAATGACATTCATAAGCTGAATAGCGGTAAACTTGCAGAGCATACGGATAAAGTGACGCATGTAACAGCAGAGTGAGACAAATATCAATATGGAAACAAGGGTTCTCCAATACTTTTATGCACTGTCCCCTATTGCAATAGAGCATAGTATAAAAATCAAAACCGCTGTGGTTCCAAAACAGAACCACAGCGGTTTTTTCTATCCGGAAAACAATATCTTACAGTTCAATATCTTCTACTTTTTCCAGATGTAATACTTCTGTAAACATGGCTGCCCGTAAAACACCAAAAAACAGTGGTGACAAAATACCAACCACAATGGAAATTAAAGCAGCAATCACAATCCCGATATAAGGAATCAGAGCAAATAGGAAGGAGATGAGTGCAATCAACAGGTATGCTGCTGCAACGAGTAAGTAGGTGACGAAAATTTTTCCTTTATACCCCTTTGTCAGCTGCATCGAGCGTTTGAGTGCATCTAATGGAGAAATATCCTGCTTTTTCAGCAGAATATATGGGGTAAAGGAATAAGAAAGTCCCTTATAAATCAGGACAGCAATTCCAACCGGTGGAATAACTAAAAGCAGTCCCCAGATGACCAGCCAAAGCAATCTCCAGAGCATACCGCCTGCCACACGAAGGAACGACTTGCCGGAAGAAAAGCCGGAGAAAATCTGTTTGGAGTTCACCTCTTTGCCGTTGTAGGCATCCAGAAAAACGCAGTCCATACCAGCAGAGAGCGTTTTGGAAACGGACATCCCCAGAATAGGCGGAACCGAACAGAGCAATTTTGCACAAGTATTCAGAATCACACTCAACAGCGATAAGCCCCAGAGCTGAATCGGCTTGGAAAATAATGTCTTTAGCGTAAGCCCCAAAGAGCGGAATACAAAGCTATCGCTTTCCTGCATCCGCTGAATGCCATCGGAAACATTGATGGAAGAAGATTTTGTATTTTGTGCATTCTGCCAGTTCTGCCAGCTTTGCCACTCCTGCCATGTCATCTGTGGCGGTGTTTGTGAATTTTGTGATGGTGCTGCTTGTGTATACTGTGCGTTTGGTGCAGCCTGTGCATTTTGCGTATATTGTGCATTCGGTGCAGTTTGATCTGGACTAGGTGCAGTCTGTTGTACCGCCGCCGTTGGCTGTGCGTTTGGTGCAGTTTGATCTGGACTAGGTGCAGTCTGTTGTACCG
>JAUNJC010000118.1 GCA_030523195.1 Oscillospiraceae bacterium | reverse complement strand
CCCAAGTTTCTGGTGCATTATAGATTTCCGGTTTGATTGCAGTTGCCCATTCTTCTTCAGCCTTTACAAACTGCTGACCTACCTTTATAGTCGGTTCGTCACCGATTGTTGTAGTGGTGCCAGAAGTAGTGGTTGTGGTAACTGTTGTAGTCGTAGTTGTGGTGCTATCATTTGTCGTTGTAGTAGTCGTTGTTATCGGATCTTCATATGGTGTTTTAACCTTTACACAAACGCTGCCGTCTACATAATTTGCCTCAATAACAGTATTGTTTTCAGTTGCCCACAACAGTGCACTGCCGCCTTCGCTGTTGATCTTGTCCGGTGCAAATTGCAGCGGGAATTCGTAGTAGTACATACCGTCTTCATCATTAGACTCATGTATTTCCATTTTGTTTTCTTTTGCGATTTTATTGACCGTAGCTTCATCTGGAATGGTGTAGTACAGTTCAAACGGATTCATACCATCTGTTAATTTACCTACATCAATCTTAGAAGTACCATTTGTCAGATCTGCCCAGATCATTTCGTCCTTGTTGACCTTCCAAGAACCCAAATCGTTGAATGCTGCACTGGAATCTAGATCTTCATAAGTCCATGCTTCCATCAGCGCTGCGGTTGCTGGATCTGCTGCTGAACCTACCTTGAATGCCAGTGACAGACCTTCTGTTATGAAGTCACCACCGTTGTAGATTTCCGGCTTAATTGCAGTTGCCCATTCTTCGCCGGCTTCTACAAATTGTGTGCCGACTTCAATGGTTGGAGTTGTGTCATCTGCTGCCGCCTTTGCCAGTATCAGAGAAGAGGCAGGAATGGCAGTGACTGCCATTGTGACAGCAGCACAAAAAGAAACCAATTTTGTTACCTTTTTCATAGCTTTTCCTTTCTGTTCATAAAAATATTTTTGTGTATGTCGTTACATACTAGTACAATTGAGATAGGGGCAGGAGCATTTTTCAAGGATGCGTTGCAGGCACGTTTTATTCTGCTCATGTAGCTATCACATTTACTCTTTTATTATACATTTTTTCCTAATGAATCTCAAATAAATTTGTGTAAATTTTATGAGAAATTTTATTAAACAAATATGACTGAAAAATAACTTGACAGATTTTTGTTTTTCTGTTAGAATAAAACGCACGAACTTGAACAAAAAATAGGCGAGAGGCGGTTTGTCATTAGATGATTGATTTTTTTGTGAAACATTTTATTCGGAACAGCACGGAAGTAGAAAATCCAGATGTGCGGAAAGCGTATGGCACATTGAGCAGTGTTGTGGGAATCATCTGTAATATTATTTTATTTTGTATCAAATATTTTGCAGGTGTTTTATCAGGTTCCATTGCAATTTTATCCGATGCTTTTAACAATTTATCAGATTGTGCAAGTTGTCTGGTTACATTTTTTGGTTATAAAATGGCTGCAAAGCCGGCGGATAAAGGTCATCCATTTGGACATGGCAGAGCAGAGTATTTGACATCATTGTTAATTGCGATTTTCATTGTATTGATGGGCGTAGAACTGTTGCGGGATTCTGTTAAAAAACTGCTTTCACCAGAACCGGTTACCTTTCATTGGCTTGTACTTTGTATTCTATTATTTTCCATTGCAGTAAAGCTTTGGATGGCATTTTTCAATCGAAAGCTTGGAAAGCGGATTGGCTCTTCTGTGATGATTGCGACTGCAAAGGATAGCTATAGTGATGTGCTGGCAACAACGGCTACACTGATTGTATTGATCGTTTCTTTATTTACAGAGATACCACTGGATGGTTGGATGGGAATTTTAGTTTCGCTGTTTATTTTGAAGACAGCGTATGATATCATTCGAGATACTGTAGATGATTTACTTGGAAAGCCAGCAGATGCAGAACTGGTGCAGCAAATTTGCAATCTGATTCGTACCAACGAAGAAATTCTTGGGATTCACGATTTGGTGATTCACAATTATGGACCGGGAAAAATGATTGGGAGTTGTCATGTGGAAGTGTCTAGTCAGTCGAATTTTGTGGCAATTCATGATAAAATTGACCGCATTGAGCACCAAATTCAGGAACAACTGCATATTAATATGACCATCCATATGGATCCCATCGAACTGGACAATGCACAGGTGAATGCCTGTCGAGAGATGTTGCTGCAAGTGCTGCATCAATTAGATCCGCATTTGCATATACATGATTTTCGGATGGTATCTGGCGAAACCCATACAAATTTAATTTTTGATTTGGTAGTTCCATTTGATTGTTCTTATAAAGATGATAAATTGAAAGAATTGATTGATGCAGCTTTGGAAACACAGCCGGTGCAATACTATACTGTGATTACATTTGATAGAGAATACACTGCTATTGATTTGGAAACAGACGGTGTTATGCAAGTAAAAAAATAAAAGGAAAAGCAGAACATGGCGAAGTGCTTTGTTCTGCTTTTTTGTTATTAGGGAAGTCCTTCTAGTTGAAAAGAAGGAATATAGGATTTTCTGGCAGAGGAGAGATCTTGTGCAAACCCTTCGAGTTCCAATTCCTGTGCCACTTTTAGGACGCTTTGATATTCCATCGTGGTAAGCCGTCTGTTCAGATGGAAATCTGGCAGTGGCGTTTCTGGTGGGGTATATTGCCCCATCAGGCTGACCAATACGGTGCCGTTTGGAAATCGTGTAGCAATTTGTCGCATCAATGCAATAGAGGCATGACGCTGTCCCGGCAAAATCAGGTGTCGAATGAGAACGCCGCTTTTTAAAATGCCATTTTGAAAAACAGGTTTTCCTACTTGCTGTACCATTTCTGCAATTGCTTGTTCTGTCACGGTGCAGTAATCTGGGATTCCACTGTAGGTTGCAGCGAGTGTATTGTCAACATATTTCCAATCTGGCAAATAGACATCAATGAGTCCATTGAGTAAAGATAAAATTTCTGAGGATTCATAGCCGCTGCTGTTCCAGACTACGGGAATATGCAGCTTTTTTTTGACTTGCTGTAAACTTTTTACAATCCAAGGGGTATAATGAGAACCCGTTACAAGGTCAATAGTTTCTGCTCCTTCTTCCTGTAGACGAAGGATGATTTCGGAAAGCTGTGTGATGGAAAGTGCTTTTCCGAAACTATCTTGACTGATTTGTCGGTTTTGACAGTAGCAGCAGTGAAGGGAACAGCCTGAGAAGAAAATGGCACCTGCACCACCGGTTCCGCTGATACAGGGTTCTTCCCAGAAGTGCAGGGCTGCTCTGGCTGCTCGCAGTTCTGCACCGCCGCCACAGAGACCGACTGTTTTCTGGCGGTTTGTACCACAGGCACGAGGACAGAGCATACAATGCTTTAAATTCATATTAAGACAGCCTGCCTTTAAAATCTTGATAAGAGAATGTTTTTACAATAGAGAAAGACCCGTCTTCCTGTCGCAGTACCAGATCTGGCAGCGGCATTCCGTTAAAGGTATTATTTTTGACCATCGTGTAAATTGCCATATCACAGAAAATGAGATGTTCCCCAATTTGCAGTGGATGGTCAAAGCTGTAATCCCCAATGACATCTCCTGCTAAGCAAGTATTTCCAGCCAGTCGATAGGTGTAAGCTTTTTCATGCGGATTTCCTGCACCGATAATCTGTGGACGGTAGGGCATTTCCAGAACATCCGGCATATGACAGGCGGCAGAAGCATCCAGCAGGGCAATTTCCATCCCATTTTGTACAAAATCCAGTATGGTTGTCACCAGATATCCCGCATTGAGGGCAATGGCTTCTCCCGGTTCTAAATAAACCTGTACGCCATATCGTTCCTGTATGCTGCGAATGCAGCGAATCAGACAGGACAGATCGTATCCCGGACGAGTGATATGGTGTCCGCCGCCGAAATTGACCCATTTGCAGCGTTTTAAATAGGCATCAAATTTTTCGATGACATGGGGGAGTGTACGCTCCAATACGGGGGCATCTTGTTCACACATGGTGTGGAAGTGAATGCCATCCAGTCCATCAAAGGCTTCTTCTGAAAATTGATCAGCGGTTGTTCCCATGCGAGAGCCCGGAATACAAGGATTATACAGATCTGTTTCTACTTCAGCATATTCTGGATTGATGCGAATGCCGCAGGAAATTGGTCGTCCGCAATTTTTGACAGTGTCACGGTGCAGCTGCCACTGGTGAAAGGAGTTGAAAACAATATGGTCACTGACGGAACAGATTTCCGGCATATCTGCAATTGGATAAGCAGGCGAAAAAATATGCACTTCTCCGCCCATTTCCTCTCTGCCGAGTTTTGCCTCATATAGACCACTGGCAGTGGTGCCGGCAAGATAGGGTTTTAGAATAGGATAGACAGAAAACATGGAAAAAGCTTTTTGTGCCAGTAGGATTTTGCATCCGGTTTCCTGCTGTACATACTTTAGGATTTCTCCGTTTCGTTTTAGAGCTGCAATGTCTGTGACATAGCAGGGGGTATGCAGGGATTCTGTAGAAAATGAAAGATTCATGCACAATGCTCCTTTTTAGCGTTTGATTGCCAATGCCGATTGATCGTTTTAGGGCAGCAGCAGAATGATAAATGCAAATTGTTTTGTGGTCGGATCATAGATACTGGAAATGCCAATACGGGTATAATCCTGTGTGGTGAGGAAGTTGACAGAGATTTCTTTTTTCTCCTCATTGTATTGTGCAATGGCATCGCTGTAAGTATTGCAGTGCATCAGCATAACGTGGTAGACATCTGCTGCGTCTGTTGACATACCGTCTTGCACAATGCGAGGAGCTTCTGCCTCATAAGTGTCTGGTGTTTCTTGATACGTATCTGCCAGCAAAAGAGCAGTTTCTTTTAGCGTGTTTTCTTCTGTCAACATCCGTTTTTGTCGTTGTGTACGCACACGGTTGATTTCTTGCAGCAGGCGTTCCGATTCCATTTCTGAAACGGCATCACAAGCACGTTCTCGCACGATAACATTTTTGGTAGCGGCTATTTGCTGTAAGCTTTCTAATACTTGAGATTCTTGATCATTGTGCATAGCATAGGTTTGCTGCAATTCCGCAATGGCATTCAACAGGGTTTGTGTATAAGCGTCATCTGCGGTTTCCTCTGGATATTCCATGCAGATGGTTGCCAATTCTGTAGCATCTGCACGTCGTATTTGTGTTGCCAGAGATGGTTTTTGCAGTTGAAAGAAGAATGCCAGTGCAGAGAGTGCCAGAACCAAAAGCAAACCAATCAGAAAGACAAGCTGATGATTTTTTCGCAGTTGTTTGGCATCGACAGAATAAAAGCTGTCATAATCATAATCTTCCCAGGTATCTGTGGGATTTTCTGTAACAGGAGTTTGACAGTAGGGACAAATGGGCATTTCATCAGAAAACTCATTGCCGCAAGCGGGACAAATCATATGTGTCACAACCTTTCTTAACGAAGAATGATATAAGAAAAGATTTCATCATAGAACATTATTCTATTGATAAATCTAATTTTGCAATACAAATTGCACTTTCCATAATCAAGCGAAGTGCATATTCCGGCGGAGCAGCTTGATCAGAAAACTGTAAAGTCCTTTGCACCGCCATGCTGAACAAAAGCGGCCATTCTTTTGGATTCGTACAATGCTGGTGTATGATCGGTTTTAGATGTTTCCAAATGTCGTGCAGATCGGAGAGATTAGAATCTGTCAGTTTTATCTTCTCACAGAGCCGATAGTGATCATTTCCAACGAACGTATTCGTATTATCTATGATTTGTTTTGAAATGACAGCTAACGTGTCGCCAGTTAGTTCTTTCTTGTGCGGATGCAGTTCCTGTAGGGTACGGCTTGCTGTTATCCAAATAGAATAGGGATCCGTAAATAAATATTGATGAATCATGCCATTATCATAGTAATATCGTTTTCCATTTTTAGCAGTGATGAGCCAGCATACTTCATTTTGAGAAGTTCCATACGTTTCCCATATTGATTTCTGAGCAGCATATCCAGCTAACCCACCTGCATAGAAAAGCAAGTCTTTACAATCCAGACAATTGTCTTTGTTTTTCAACAAGGATACCAAAATACGAAGTATTTTTTCT
>JAUNJC010000117.1 GCA_030523195.1 Oscillospiraceae bacterium | reverse complement strand
TACTTTCTGCATTTTTTCCAGTTTCTATCATGATACGCAGAATTTTCTTTGCATCATTTTTAGAGACTTTTTCAGTGTCTGCCATTTCCACCAGTTTTGCGAAATCTGCCGCTGAGAATGGCAATGATTCCATTGTAATTTCACCCAAATTGATACGACGCATTAATTCCACAATAATGAAATTTGCAAGGCTTTTTGGCGCAAAATAGCAACGCAATGCCTCTTCAAAGAAATCAGAAACGAGCTTTTGATTAACAATAATTTTCGCATCTTTTTCTGAAAGTTCGTATTTTTCTATGTACCGTTTTAGACGCTTATGCGGCAATTCTGGCAACATTCCTTTGATAGTATCCAGCATTTCGTCAGTAAAATTGACCTGTAAAATGTCTGGCTCTGGAAAATAGCGATAATCGTGAGCATTTTCTTTACTTCTCATGGAAGTCGTTTCGCCTTTATTGTCATTAAAGCGTCGGGTTTCTTGAATGACACGTTTTCCAGCATCTAAAAGACGAGATTGCCGTTTAATTTCATAATTGATTGCACGTGTGATAGATTTCAAAGAGTTTAAGTTTTTAATTTCTGCACGTGTACCAAATTGAGTATCTTCTGGTTTCATGATGGAGATATTAACATCACAGCGAAGAGAACCCTGCTCCATCTTACAGTCACACACACCAGCATATTGTAACAGAAGACTGATTTTTTCTACAAATGCTTTTGCTTCTTCTGCTGAGGAAATATCAGGTTCTGTTACAATTTCAATCAACGGAATCCCACAACGGTTGTAATCTGCCAGAGAAACTGCATTGAAATCATCATGAATCAGTTTACCAGCGTCTTCTTCCAGGTGGATTCGGTTAATTCGGATATTTTTCTTGCCTTTTTCTGTTTCAATTTCTACCAGTCCATCAATGCAAAGAGGTCGTTGCAATTGTGAAATCTGATATGCTTTCGGCAAATCTGGATAGAAGTAATTCTTTCGGTCAAATACAGAGAATTTATTGATGTTGCAGCCAAGTGCAAAACCGGCTTTCACAGCATATTGTACAGCTGTCTGGTTGATAACAGGAAGTGTACCCGGCATACCAGTACAAACTGGACAGCATCGAGAGTTTGGACTACCGCCGAATTCTGCATTACAGGTACAGAATACTTTGGACTTTGTCAGCAACTCTGCATGAATTTCCAGACCGATGACAGGAATATAAGATGACATAATGATATGACCTCCTGAGAATTAAAGTGAAAGTGACGGGCTTTTCAGCGTAAACTGTTGAGAAAATGCATCTGCAACTTGCAAAATGGTAGCCTCATCAAACTGTCTGCTTGTCAAGGACATTCCAATTGGCAGCCCATTTTTATCATAACCGCAAGGTGTGGAAATGGAGGGGAGTGCAGCAATATTTGCTGTTACTGTACAGATATCTGCTTGGTACATTTTTACTGGATCAGAAATGTTCTCATGAATATGATAAGCAACTGTTGGCGTAGTTGGTGTCAACATCACATCACAGTCCTTAAAAATAGATGCATATTCTGCTGCAATTTTCTGTCGCAATGCAAGTGCTTTTCCATAGTAAGCATCATAATAACCACTGGACAGTGCATAATTACCAAGCAGAATTCTTCTTTTTACTTCAGGACCAAATCCTTCGCTTCTAGAATTACAGATCAATTCGTTAAAGTTTTCGCCAATTTTACTTCTGTGACCATATTTAATACCATCGTAACGAGACAAATTAGAAGAAGCCTCTGCACATGCAATCAAGTAATAAGCAGCAACTGCATATTTTAAACTTGGCATATTGCAGGAAACCAGAGTTGCTCCCATTTTTTCATAAGTTTTTGCAGCATTCATAACAGCATTTCGAATACTATCATCAATGCCTTCTCCAAAAAATTCTGATGGTAATCCAATTTTCAGCCCCTTTATATCTTTGCCGATTTTAGCAGTATAGTCCTCCACTGGCTTTTTAGAAACCGTTCCGTCATGTGGATCATAGCCAGCAATGGCATTTAAAATTAATGCACAGTCATATGGGCTCTTTGCAATTGGTCCAATTTGATCTAGAGAAGAGGCAAATGCGACTAGACCATAACGAGAAACTCGGCTATATGTTGGTTTTAATCCAGTGACACCACAGAATGCAGCTGGTTGCCGAATGGAACCACCGGTATCAGAACCAAGTGCAGCAGTTGCAAGAGAAGCAGATACACAGGCAGCAGAGCCGCCGGATGAACCGCCCGGAACACAATCTACGCCAAATGGATTCTTTGTCTTTGCAAATGCAGATGTTTGCGTAGAACCACCCATTGCAAACTCATCCATGCTCGTTTTGCCAAGCATTACAGCATTTTGCATTTCCAATTTTTCTATTACAGTTGCATTATACGGTGGGATAAAGTCCTCCAACATTTTAGAAGCACAGGTTGTTCGGATTCCATCTGTACAAATATTGTCCTTAATGGCAATCGGAATACCACAGAGTGGGGAAGCGATACCAGCATCAATTTTTTTCTGTGCTTTTTCTGCATCCTGCAATGCTTTTTCTTTTGTAACTGTAATGTAGCTTTGCAATTTTGGATCGAATTTTTCAATTCTTTCTAAATAACATTCTGTCAGTTCTTTTGTAGAAATTTCGTGACGATCCAGCATATCACGCTGCTCACGAATACCCATTGTTGTAATATCCATATGGTTTTTTCACTTTCAAAAGAAAAGTGAATCTCCTTTCCTATTATTCTACTACTTTCGGTACAACAAAACAGCTTTCATCATTGACAGCATTTTTTAAAATTTTTTCTGTCGGAAAGCTTGGTGCATTGATGTCTTCTCGTAAATCATTCAGGTATACATTTTTATTATCTGCCTCTGCATCATATGTGATGTCAATTTCTTTGACTGTGTCCATAATGGCAATAATACTGGTCATATCTTTTGCCATTTGTTTCATCTCTTCCGGTGAAAAATGTAGTTTTCCCAGTTCCGCCAGATATGAAATCATGTTCAAATCCAATTCTATAACCTCATTTCTTAACGAATTTTTTTGCGTTCATAGCATGAAACTAAAACGATAGTCAAAATTCGCTTTTTGTATTCTGATAAATTATAACACATATACAAGCGTTTTGCAAGTTTTTTCTTGAACAGAATCCAAATTTTCTGTCCGATAGAAAAAAATTTGGATTATAACTTGATTTATGTCGTGTTTTTTTGTATAATAAAAAAAGAGTCGTGAAAAGGAGGATTGTACTATGCTAACATTTTCAAAAATGCATGGCATTGGAAATGATTACATTTACATCAATTGTTTTACAGAAACTGTAACGGAACCGGAAAAGCTTTCTATTTTTATGAGTAATGTACGCTTCGGCGTTGGCTCAGATGGTTTGGTCTTAATCATGCCATCAACAGTTGCAGATTTCAAAATGAGAATTTTCAATGCTGATGGTTCTGAAGCAATGATGTGTGGTAATGCAACACGCTGCGTTGGAAAGTATGTTTATGAACATGGTATGATAGATAAAACAGAAGTATCTTTGGAAACCAATTCTGGCATTAAATATTTAACACTCTATGTGAACCCAGAAAGCAATCAGGTAGATGCTGTCAAAGTGGATATGGGAAAAGCTATTTTGAAACCGTCTGAAATTCCAGTAGCAGCAGAAGGGGAACATTTTATTGCAAGACCAGTAATAGTAAATGGTGTTACCTATGAGATGACCTGTGTTTCTATGGGAAATCCGCATGCAGTCGTTTTCCTTCCAGAGATTGATTCTTTGAATTTGGAAAAAATCGGTCCTGCTTTTGAACATCACTCATTATTTCCAAATCGTGTCAACACAGAATTTATCCGTGTAATAGATGACCATACGCTGCAAATGCGTGTCTGGGAACGTGGCAGTGGAGAAACATTTGCTTGTGGAACAGGAGCTTGTGCTGCGGCTGTTGCTTCTGTTTTAAATGGCTATTGTAAGCAAGAACAGGAAATAAAAATTCATCTGCGCGGCGGTGATCTGCGGATTATCTATCACGAAGATGAATCTGTTACTATGATTGGTCCAGCAACTTTTGTTTTTGAAGGAAAGATGGAATATCCTGTTTTATAATCAAAAGAATTAAAATCAATTTATCTTGTAAAGGAGATTATTAATATGCCTACTATCAATGAGAATTTTTTGAAGTTGGAAAAGAATTATCTTTTCATTAACATTGCGAAGAAAGTGAATGCATTTTTGAAAGAAAATCCAGATGCAAAACTGATTCGGATGGGTATTGGAGACGTAACATTGCCCATTGCACCCATTTGTGTAGAGGCAATGAAAAAAGGTGCCGAAGAAATGGGGATAAAAGAAACTTTTAAAGGCTATGAAGATAGTGGAACCGGTTATGATTTTCTAAAACAAGCGATTGCGGATTATTATCAACAGTATGGAGTAACACTTTCTTTGGATGAAATTCGTGTCAATGACGGTGCAAAGTCTGATTGTGGTAATATCGTAGATATTTTTGGCAATGACAAAATTGTTATCGTTACGGATCCGGCTAATCCGTTTTATGTGGATTCCAATAAGATGAATGGCAGAACCATTATCTATGCAAATTCTAATGAAGAAAACGGTTTCGCGGCTATGCCGGACTTTTCTGTTCATGCAGATTTGATTTATCTTTGTTCCCCAAATAATCCGACTGGATCTGTTTATACGAAGGAACAATTGAAAGTTTGGATAAACTATGCAAAGCAGAATCAAGCCATCATTATTTATGATGCTGCCTATGAAGCATTTATTACACAGCCAGATATTCCGCATAGTATTTTTGAAATAGAAGGTGCAAAAACTTGTGCAATTGAAATGTGTTCTCTTTCTAAAACAGCTGGCTTTACAGGTATGCGCTGTGGTTATACAGTAATTCCGAATGAACTGACTGTAACTGCTTCAGATGGTACAACAGTCAGCATCTCTCAGCTTTGGGGAAGACGGCAGGGCAGCAAATTTAATGGCGTTTCTTATCCAGTACAGTGTGCAGCGGCTGCGGTTTTCACAAAAGAGGGAAGAAAGCAAATTCAGAAGAATATTGCTTATTATCAGGAAAATGCTGCTATCATCAGTCGTACAATGGATGAATTGGGCATCAAGTATACTGGCGGTATCAATTCGCCTTATATTTGGTTTCAGTGTCCAAATCAAATGTCCAGTTGGGAATTCTTTGATGAAATGCTGCATAAGATTGCTGTTGTTGGCACACCAGGCGAAGGCTTTGGTAAGAATGGTGACGGTTGGTTTCGTTTAACCGCTTTTGGAGACCGCGATCTTACTATTGAGGCAATGGAACGATTTAAGAATATGTTGAAAAAATAATTTGGAGGATTCATAAATCATGAGAGCAGTAATTACGGTAATTGGAAAAGATAATGTTGGTATTCTACATAAAGTGAGTGGAGTTTGCGCGGAATATCAGGCAAATGTACTAGAAGTCACACAAAGTGTGTTACAGGATATGTTTGCTATGATTATGATGGTAGACATCTCTAAAATGACTGCTGATTTTGCAAAGCTGAGTGATCAGTTGACTGCACTGGGGGGAGAACTTGGACTTTCTGTTCATTGCATGCACGAGGATATTTTTAATGCTATGCATCGAATCTAAAGAAAGGAATCAAGAAAAATCATGAACAATACAATGTTTAATGCTGGCGACATTTTGGAAACCATTCGCATGATACAGGATGAATGTCTTGATATTCGTACTACAACAATGGGGATTTCTCTTTTGGACTGTATTGATCCTGATATTCATAAAGCGTGTGATAAGGTTTATGATAAAATCACTAGAAAAGCAGAAAAATTAGTTTCCACAGGAGAAACCATTGAAAAGGAATACGGCATTCCGATTATCAATAAGCGAATTTCGGTTACACCAATTGCTATGCTTGCTGCTGCATGCCCCAATGATAATCCTGTTTTATTTGCGAAAGCGTTGCAGCGTGCAGCAGAAACCTGTGGTGTCAATTTTATTGGCGGTTATTCGGCATTGGTTCATAAGGGCTTCAGT
>JAUNJC010000116.1 GCA_030523195.1 Oscillospiraceae bacterium | reverse complement strand
TAAAAGAAAAAACAGGTTACTGTTTGGAGTTAGAACCTGTGATTTTAAAATAGCAGGAGGGAAAACATATGCAGGTCATAGTAGTAACAGGCATGTCAGGCTCTGGAAAATCCGTTGTCATGGATGTAATGGAAGATATTGGTTATTATTGCATTGATAATTTACCACCACAGTTGATTCATCGTTTTGTAGAAATTTGCAGAGAGTCAGAAAATAAGCTGGAAAAGATTGCAATTGCTGCCGATTTGCGTTCTGGTGAGATGTTTGCAGATGCTTATGACTGTGTTTGTCAGCTAAAGGAACAAAAAGATCTGCATGTGAAGTTGCTCTACATTGAGGCAGATGATGAGGTACTGATCAAACGCTATAAGGAAACTCGGAGAAAGCATCCATTAGATGAACGATTTAACGGATGTCTGCATCAGGCGTTAGCATTTGAACGGGAACAGCTGCTTCGATTAAAGGCTGTTGCAGATTATTATATTGAAACTTCCTATCTTTCTGTTTCGCAGCTGAAAGAACAAATCCGGGAGACTTTCTTGGAAAACCGTTCGGATTCTCTTTCCATTAAGGTCACCTCGTTTGGATTCAAATATGGCGTTTCTACAGAATCTGATTTGGTATTTGACGTTCGCTGCTTACCAAATCCTTATTATATCAAGGAGCTGCGGCATCATACAGGCTGTGATGCTTGTGTAAGAGACTATGTAATGCAATTTGAACAATCCAAGCTTTTGCTGCAAAAAATAGAGGATTTGTTAGACTTCTTGATCCCACTTTATATCAAAGAAGGAAAAAGTCGATTAGTCATTGCCTTTGGCTGTACTGGTGGCAAACATCGTTCTATTACATTTACCGAATTGATTGGCAATTATCTCATTGAAAAGGGAATGCATGTAATCAAACAGCATCGAGACATTGGAAAAGATCGTCCCTGAGGCATTGAGTAACGCACCGCCTTGCGACAGAAAGCAGGGCGGTGTCTTTATAAGAATATGAGATAGATAATGGAAATAAGGGTTTCTTCTTTTTATATAAGTCATTTTTAACAGAAAATTTTTCTGAATTAATTTGTGACATTTTATGTTGCGACTTGTAGTGATAGAAGAAAGGAGGACTCTGTTCATTCGTATTGTCATACAAGCAAAAATGAAAGGAGATCTTGTTATGTCCTTTTCGCAGGATGTCCGACAGGCATTACAAAATACCATTTTAGATAAGGATCAATCTTTTTCCTGTTTGTATGGGATGCTGTTGTACAGTCGTATTTTTACATCACAGAGGATTTGTTTTCAGAGTGAAAGTGGAACAGTTGCAACATTGTTTCCTAAGTTAATGCATAGCGTATTTTCTTTTCCGTCAGAAGCAGTCATATTAGAACGTGGAAGAGGCGGACTTTATAGTCTTTCTTTGCAAAATGAACAGCAAATTGCTGTGATTTGTAACCGTTATCATATTCATTTAGATGATCGGCAGATTAATCTTTGCAATATTGTGCAGAATAGTATGCCTGCATTTTTTGCTGGTGTTTTTTTAACATGTGGGAGCATTATGGATCCAAATAAATCCTATCATCTTGAATTTGTTACGCCAACTGTAACTCTTTGTAACGATCTTTGTATTTTTTTGAACCAATTACTAGGAATTAAGGGCCATATTTTGCAGCGAAAGCAGGCTTTTGTGCTGTATGTCAAGGATAGTGAACAGATTGAAGATATTCTGACTTTTATGGGGGCACAACAATGCACACTTGATTTGATGAATATTAAAATAAAAAAAGATATGAGAAATAAAGCGAATCGTGTTCGGAATTGTGATGCTGCTAACATTGACAAAGTGGTATCTGCTGCTATGCGACAGACGGAAGAAATTCTCTGGATCGCAGAAAAACGGGGATTGGATACATTACCACCGGATTTGAAAGCACTGGCAGAATTACGATTAGAAAATCCAGAATTGAGTCTGAAAGAACTTGGTGAGTTGTTACAGCCACCAATTGGACGTTCTGGTGTCAATCATCGATTCCAAAAATTATCCCTTCTGGCAAAGGAGTTGCATTTTCATGCCGGAGATTAAACAAGATGAATTTGTACATTTGCATGTACATAGTGTCTATAGTCTATTGGATGGGGCTTGTCGAATTCCAGAGATGATGGAGCAAGTCAAAATGATGGGACAGACTTCTATTGCTTTGACGGATCATGGAAATTTGTATGGAGCGGTTTCGTTTTATCGAGCTGCAAAAAAAGCAGGGTTGCATCCTATCATTGGCTGTGAGGTTTATGTTGCTAGTCGTACACGTTTCGATCGTGTACAGGCATTGGACCGAAAACGATATCACCTTGTACTGTTGTGCGAAAATCAGATAGGTTATCAAAACTTAGTAAAGCTTGTTTCAAAAGCATGTTTAGAAGGTTTTTATCAGAAGCCTCGTGTAGACTGGGAATTGCTTTCACAGTATCATGAGGGTTTAATTTGCCTGTCTGCCTGCTTAGCGGGCGAAGTGCCGCAACAGTTACTTGCTGGAAACTATGAACGTGCGAAACAGACGGCACTACGCTATCAAGCTTTATTTGGACAGGATCACTATTATCTAGAAGTGCAGAATCATGGCTTGCAGGAACAAAAGACGATTCTACCACTGCTCTATCAGCTTTCAAAAGAAACTGGAATTCCCTTGGTAGCCACGAATGATGTTCATTATTTGACGCAGAATGAGGCAGAAATGCAGCAGGTCTTGCTCTGTATTCAAACTGGTAAAACAATAGAGGATCCGACAGCAATACGGTTTGAAACGAATGAATTTTATTTGAAAAGTACGCAGGAAATGCAGCAGTTATTTTCTGCTATGCCAGAAGCGATTGCAAATACCAAACGGATTGCAGAACGTTGTTATGTGACATTTGAAACGGAGGAGCTGCATTTACCATCCTTTTCTATGGATGGTGTGACAGATAATGTTGCTTTGTTTGTTGATCTTTGTCAAAAGGGAATGCAAAAACGATATGGAACACCTGTTCCAGAACATGTTCGGAAACGACTGCAACATGAAATAGATGTCATCATACAGATGAATTATATTGACTATTTTTTGATTGTATGGGATTATGTGAATTTTGCAAAACAGCATCAAATCCCAGTTGGACCGGGAAGGGGTTCTGGTGCAGGAAGTCTTTGTGCATATTGTATGGGGATTACCGAAATTGACCCGATCGCCTATCATTTGTTGTTTGAACGATTTTTAAATCCAGAACGTTTGAGTATGCCGGATTTTGACATTGATTTTTGTATTGAGGGCAGACAAACTGTAAAAGAATATGTAATCCAAAAATATGGAGCAGATCATGTAACAGAAATTATTACTTTTGATTTGATGAAAGCCAGAGGTGCAATACGAGATGTTGGAAGGGCGTTGAATCTTTCTTATACTCTCTGTGATCGGATTGCAAAAAAAATTGATCCGCACCGAACAATTGCAGAAACGATGGCGGCTCCAGAGGAAATAGAGTTGCAGCAACTCTATCAAACAGACAGCAATGTCAAAAAGCTGTTGGATATGGCACAAAAAATAGAAGGCATGCCACGGCACACCTCTACACATGCAGCAGGTGTTATTATTTCGGCTGTTCCACTGTTAGAAATGGTACCGCTGCAAAAAAATGATGATACGATTGTAACGCAGTATCCAATGGGAACGCTGGAATATTTAAAATTGGTGAAGTTTGATTTTTTAGGTTTGCGAAATCTAACGATTATTCGGGATTGTGTGCAAATGATTCATGAAACAGAACCGGAATTTTCAATTCATCACATTCCAATTGATGATGCAGCGGTATATCATATGATGGCAAAGGGCGACACGATGGGTGTTTTTCAATTTGAAAGTGCTGGTATGCGTCATGTATTGTTGCAAATGCAACCAGAACAGCTAGAAGATTTGACAGCAGCACTTTCCTTATATCGTCCAGGGCCAAGGGATTCTATTCCACAGTATTTGGAAAATCGCAAGCATCCAGATAAAATTTCTTATGTTCATCCTTCTTTAAAACCAATTTTAGAGGTAACATATGGTTGTATGGTATATCAGGAACAAGTCATGGAAATTTGTCGGACACTGGCAGGGTATTCTTATGGCAGAGCCGATATTGTCAGACGTGCGATGTCCAAAAAAGATCAGGCTGTCATGGAGCAGGAACGGGAGATTTTTCTATATGGATTAAAGGATGTTTGTTGTGGAGCGATTCAAAATGGAATTCCAAAATCAGTGGCAGAATCCATTTTTGATGAAATCAGTCGGTTTGCTTCTTATGCATTTAATAAATCTCATGCGGTTGCCTATGCCTATCTGGCATATCAAACTGCTTATCTCAAGTGTCACTATTTTTCTGCCTATATGGCAGCATTAATGACCAGTGTGATCGGGGATTTTTCAAAACTTTTGTCTTATATCTCAGAATGTCAAAAATCAGGTGTAGCGGTGTTGCCGCCACACATTAATGAAAGTCATGCAGTTTTTACCTGTACTCAAAAAGGAATTCGTTTCGGTTTGTCTGCGGTCAAGAATGTAGGCGTAGCTTTGATTGAGAAACTGGAACAGGAACGGCAAAAAAACGGAACATTTACTAGCTTGTATGATTTTTGTCAGCGAATGCAAGGGATGGAATTAAACAAGCGAGCGTTAGAGAGTCTCATTCAAAGTGGTGCATTGGATGGATTAGGATGGAATCGACGACAGATGCTTCAACAGTATGAACAAATTTTATCATCTGTAAAAGAAACAGTTGCCACACAATTGACAGGACAGATGCAGTTATTTAGTATGGCAGCGGTAGGAAGTTGGCAGGAACCAATACCAGAACCGGTAGAAGAATTTTCTCAGATAGAACTGCTGCATATGGAACGGGAAGTCACAGGTATGTATATTTCCGGCAATCCATTGTACCCCGTACAGTATCTCTGTCGGTTATTACATACAACGACTGTATCAGTGCTTTCTTCTTTTCCGGATCAGAGAAAAGTTTGCATCGTTGGAATACTGCAACAAATAAAATCACATTTGACAAAAAGCAATGAGCGAATGTGTTTCTTTCAATTAGAAGATTTAACAGGAGCGGTTGATTGCATTGCGTTTCCAGCAATTTTTCGTGCTGTTCAACAAAAACTACAGGTTGATTCTATTTTATGGTGTAAAGGGACACTTTCTGTGAAAGAAAACGGCATTTCCATTTTGTGTGATAGTATTTTAACATTAGAAGAATTGCAAAAGCAAGTAGAGCAAGGACGATTTTGTGTAAAATTAGATTCTGCTGATACCATGCGTATGCAACAGGCACTACAAGCAGCAGATATTTATGTAGGAAATACTGATATTTGTTTTTATTTTACAGATCAAAAACGGATGGTACAGCCGAAACAAAAGAAAAAGATTGCTGTAACAGAAAAAAGTGAGCAGGCTTTTTTAAAAATCTTTTCCAGTTCAGAACTGGGGATTTTAAAGTAAATAAAACATAAGGGAAGGAATTTATGATGAAAATAAATAAAACATGGAGTGGGGTTATTGTTTTTTTGATCGCTTGTTGTTGTCTTATTTCAGGAAGTGGAATATCCGTGATTGCAGAGAATGCAGCCACTACTTTAGCAGCAGAAGAACCGAGTGCGGAAAACACTTCAGGAGAAATATTATCAACAGAAGAAACAGAGGCATCTATTGTTACCACGACACCGACTACAACAGAAACAACGGCAGAAACCGTTTGGAAAGACATAGATGATGAAACCATTTCACTGGGTGATTTAGACGGAGATGGTACAGTGGGTGTCGAGGATGCTGTATTTGTATTAACGATTTATGCAAGACAATCTGCCGGACTGGAAGTAAATCTTTCTCCGCAGCAATTCTTTTGTACAGATTGTGACCATGATACAAAAATTAGCGTAGAAGATGCTGTTTTAATTTTGGAGTATTATGCAAAACGTTCTGCCGCTTTGCCAGTAGGAACCTTTTCTGAATATATAGATGAGAAACAGAATCCAGTCACAACAACTGTTACAGAACCAACAACGCCACCAGAAACTAGTACAGAAATTACAACAGAAACCACTTTGACGACAACAGACACAACGGAAGATACCACACAGGATACAACAACTGTCGTGATCCCTTTTGATTTTTCAGATAGTTATGCAGGTTCTTATATTGTAACTGCTTCTGCTCTGAATTTGAGAAGTGATC
>JAUNJC010000115.1 GCA_030523195.1 Oscillospiraceae bacterium | reverse complement strand
ATCTATTGTCATGCACATTACAAATGGGATTTGCAAAATAAAAGACATTCAAGAAAAAACGTTTGCTCAAAATGCAAATCAAAAATATTATGTATTGCAACCTGTTTTTGAAACAGGTATAACCTTATTTGTACCAATTGAAAATAACCCACCTCGAATTCGTGCTCTTTTGACAAAAAAAGAAATTAATAGAATGATGCAAATATTAGCTAACCAGCAAGATGCACCTTGGATCAATGATGATAATCAGAGATTAGCTCACTTTAAAGTAGTTCTTAAAAATGGGGATCAACAAGAGATTCTCTCTATGCTGCACATGATTTATATAAAACAAATGCAAAAGAAACAATCAGGAAAAAATTACGTTTTACAGATGAACGGGTAAAAAATGTTGCTGAAAAACTAGTGCAACAAGAATTTTCTTATGTACTACAAATTCCACAAGAAAAAGTATCAGATTGGATTTATAGTCATATTGCACAAAACAAGATTTAATTTTGTTCAATTTTTATTAAAGTTTTAACAATACGAAAAATGAAAAAAAGTATTGACATATGTTTTCTTTTATGATAAAATTAAAAATAGAAACCGTAGAAAACGTGTAAGTACTGTTTTTTTAATTTGTTTTAGAGAACTGTTGTTGGTGAAAGTACAGTACAAATGAAAAACAGGAATGGACGTTGGAGGGCAATCCGAATTATTTTAACTTTATAAATATAGTAGGTGCGACGGAGTGGCTTTCGTAATTAAGCTGGAGTGGATGCAATTGTCATCAAGCAGGGTGGTACCGCAGAAGCGTATATGATCGTCTTTTGTCCCGGCAACTTTTTTATTTTTGAAAAAGCGGCGGGTGCAAGAGACGATTTTTGTTTGCCGCTTTCATATGAAAGGAGAATATTCTCATGTCTACTGAAATCCCCTATAAGATTTATTTAGAAGAATCAGAAATGCCAAAACAATGGTACAATGTACGTGCCAATATGAAGAAAAAACCGGCGCCTCTTCTGAATCCTGAAACCAAACAGCCTGTTACCGCCGAAGAACTAGAAACTGTCTTTTGCAAAGAATTGGTAAAACAGGAACTGGATGATACTACACCCTATATTGATATTCCGCAAGAAATTTTGAGTTTTTATCAAATGTATCGTCCATCCCCACTAGTACGTGCCTATTGTCTGGAAAAAAAATTAGGAACACCGGCAAAAATTTATTATAAGTTTGAGGGAAATAATACAAGCGGCAGCCATAAGCTCAATTCTGCTATTGCACAGGCATATTATGCAAAGCAGCAGGGATTAAAAGGCGTTACAACAGAAACAGGAGCTGGTCAATGGGGTACTGCTCTTTCTATGGCATGTGCTTATTTGGATTTAGACTGTCAAGTGTATATGGTAAAGGTTTCTTATGAACAAAAACCATTTCGGCGTGAAGTCATGCGGACATATGGTGCAAATGTAACACCATCTCCTTCGACTAAAACCGCAGTAGGTAGAAAAATTTTGGAAAAATTTCCAAATACCAATGGCAGTCTTGGCTGTGCCATTTCTGAAGCAGTAGAAGCAGCTACGACACAGGAAGGTTATCGTTATGTGCTTGGATCTGTTTTGTCTCAGGTATTGTTGCATCAGTCTGTGATTGGACTAGAAACAAAAACAGCTATGGATAAATACAATATTCATCCAGATATTATCATTGGATGTGCTGGAGGTGGTTCTAATCTGGGCGGTTTGATTTCTCCATTTATGGGTGAAAAATTACGTGGTGAGGCAGATTACCGTTTCATTGCAGTTGAACCAGCATCTTGTCCAAGTTTTACTAGAGGCGTTTATGCCTATGATTTCTGTGATACAGGCATGGTTTGCCCATTACAAAAGATGTATACCCTTGGCAGTGGATTTATGCCGGCTCCAAATCATGCAGGCGGTTTGCGGTATCATGGTATGAGTGCAGTGTTGTCAGAGTTATATGATCAGGGCCTAATGGAAGCAGTAACTGTGGAGCAAACTTCTGTATTTAATGCTGCGGAACAATTTGCAAGAATTGAGGGAATTTTACCAGCACCAGAAAGCAGTCATGCTATCAAGATTGCGATTGATGAGGCACTTCGCTGTAAAGAAACAGGTGAAGAAAAAACAATTCTATTTGGTTTGACGGGAACAGGCTATTTTGACATGTATGCATATGAGAAGTTCAATGATGGAAAAATGTCTGATTATATTCCAACGGATGAAGAACTACAAAAATCAATTGATGCTTTACCAAAAGTTTAATATATGAATTATTCTCAATATATGATATAGTTTTTATAAAAAATCAGCGTGTCTTATGAATTTTTAAAAGGCACGCTGATTTTTTATATTTAATATTCCTATTTATGCATTATCCGACTCTGATACAATTACTTCTGTCACCAAATTAGACGGCAGCGGCTCGTAGCGAAGCGGTCTTAAAGTAAACCATCCACTTCCCTGTGTCATTTGGCGTAAAAGCATAGCAAAATCATTCATCTCTCGCATTGGCACTTCTGCCATAACATCTGTCATTCCCTCTTTTTTCGATGGCTGCATGCCCAATACACGTCCACGGCGCTTGTTCAATTCACCCATCATATCACCAGTATTTTCATCTGGTACAGTGACTTCTAACGTTCCGATCGGTTCTAATAGAATTGGTTCTGCTTGTCGCATCCCCTCTTTATAAGCAAGAGATGCAGCTGTTTTGAAGGACATCTCAGAAGAATCTACTGGATGATAAGAACCATCTACCAAAATTGCTTTCAGTCCAACTACAGGGAAGCCAGCTAGAATTCCTTTTTTCACAGAGTCCTGTAATCCTTTTTCCACTGCTGGGAAGAAATTTTTAGGAACAGCTCCACCAAACACTCGCTCCTCAAAAATCAAATCATCAGATACACATGGTTCAAATTCAATCCAAACATCACCGTATTGACCATGACCGCCAGACTGTTTTTTATAACGTCCCTGTACTTTTACCTTTTTGCGAATGGTTTCACGATAGGCAATTTTGGGTACTTTCAATGTAACAGATACACCAAAATCCGATTGTAGCCGTGATACAACAGTTGTAAGATGCTGCTCCCCTAACCCACTCAAAATCGCTTCTTTTGTAGTCGGATTTTGTTCATAGGAAAGCGTCATATCCTCTTCCAGTATCTTTTGCATCGCATTAGAAACTTTTGCTTCGTCGCCCCTTGCTGCTGGCTGCACTGCCATTTGATAACACGGCGACGGATAAACAGGTGCTTCCATTTTTACTATTTGTACAGCATCGCAAAGCGTATCATTAGTATGAGCACGCAATTTTGCAACTGCAACAATATCACCACTAGAAGCTTCTGCCTTTTCTGTTTGCTTTTTCCCACAAAGTTCTATCAGTTTTCCAAGTTTTTCTGCCGTGCCATCTGTTGCATTAATCAGTTCCATTCCGCTCTTTAATGTGCCTGCAAGTACTTTCAAAAAAGAAAGTTTTCCAACAAACGGATCAACTGTTGTTTTAAAGATAACAGCTGTTGTTGGTGCATCCGGCTTGCAATCAATTTCGATTGGTTCACCATTTGCGTCAATTGCCAGTTGCTGTTCTGGAGCAGCTGGGACTAATAGTTCCAATTCTTTTAACAGCATATCAATTCCAGCCATTGTGGTAGAAGATACACACGTTACTGGTGTAATAATTCCCTTTTGAATGCCCATGTGAATGCCATCAATCCGCTCTTTTTGTGTAAACGGTTCACCAGAAAAGAACTTTTCAAATAACTCCTCATCCGTTTCTGCAACGGCTTCTGAAAATGCCTCAATCAGGCCATCAATTCGATATCCCATCTTTTCGGAGATCGCAGCTGTTGGCATTTCAGTTTCAACTGCTTTTCCCTTTTCATCATACCGATATGCCTTCATTTCAATCAAATTGACATAAGATACAATCTTACGATCCGCAATCACCGGTACCACAACCGGACAAACAGTCGGTCCGAACTCCGATTTTAGATTGGTCAGCACATTATAGAAATTGGCATTCTCATCATCTAATTTGGTAACAACAAACATTCTTGGTTTTCCCAATGAAACCGCACAATCAAATGCTTTATGCGTACCAACCCGTACCCCTGATTTCCCCGAAACAGTAATCAGTGTGCAATCACTGCCATAAATACCTTCTGTCATTTCACCAGCAAAATCAAACATGCCCGGTGTATCTAATATATTGATTTTCAATGCGTCTTTTTGTATAGATGCAACTGTTGTATATACAGAAGATTTCCGCTTAATTTCTTCTGCGGTGTAGTCAGAAACAGTATTGCTTTCTGCAATTTTTCCGACTCTGTCTATTACATTGCTCTGATAAAGCAATGCCTCAAATAAGGTAGTCTTTCCGGAACCAGCATGACCGGCAAGTGCTATATTTTTTATTGTTTTTGTTTGCATCTTTTTTTCTCCAATCTTATAAAAATGAAATAGCAGGCAATCAATTTGCAACTTGCACAATTTATATAAACTGCCTGGTTTTAATTATATAACATTTCACAAGAAAATGCAACCCTTTTTTGAAAAAAAGAAAGAGAAAAAGAAAAAAATGCAGCGGACAACCCATCCGCTGCAAAGATGCATTCTTTTAAGAAGCCATAAACACGAAAAATGCACGATATGTCATATACACGTCGATTTTTGAAACAACTTCAAATGGAGCATGCATACATAAAACTGGAACACCCACATCAATCGTATCTACATCCAAATTTGCAATATAGGCAGCCACTGTCCCCCCGCCGCCGCCATCTACTTTACCAAGTTCACCTGTTTGCCAAACTACATTTTCTGTATCTAAAAGTTGACGAATGGTTCCAACAAATTCCGCAGAAGCATCTGATGTGCCGGATTTTCCTCTTGCACCAGTAAACTTGGTCACACAAACACCATGATTAAGGTATGCACAGTTATTTCGTTCCATCACATCTGGAAATGTTGGATCAAATGCAGCATTCACATCCGCAGACAAACATTGAGAGGCATGAAGTACATGTCTACCCTTTTCACCAAAACAATCTGCCAGATCTTCTATAAAGTATTTCAAATAAGAAGAACATAACCCAGTATTGCCATCACTTCCCGTTTCCTCTTTATCCGTCAAAATCACTACTGCGGTATGTTGCGGTGTATTAGAATCCAATAAAGCACGTAATGCAGGATATGCACAAACACGGTCATCATGCCCATAGCCACCAATCATGCTGCGATCAAATCCAATTTCCTTTACTGGAAAAGCAGGAACCGCTTCTAACTCTGCTGAAACAAAATCGGATTCTGTAATATCATATTTTTCATATAGGATATGCAATAAATTCAGTTTGACGGATTCACTTTCCTCATCTTTCTTAAATGGCATAGACCCTACTAATAAATTCAATTCTTCTCCACGAATGATGTCGCTAGAAGATCGCTTCATCTGTTCCAATGCCAAATGTGGCAGCAAATCTGTAACACAGAAAACGGGATCCGCTTCGGCTTCCCCAATATTTACAGTTACTTTTGTACCATCTGCTTTTATAATCACACCATGCAGAGAAAGTGGAATCGCTGTCCACTGGTATTTTTTGATGCCACCATAATAGTGCGTTTTAAATAGTGCCAGTTCGTTGTCTTCATACAGTGGATTTTGCTTCAAATCTAATCGTGGAGAATCAATATGTGCAGCACAAAGGCGCACACCTTCTGTAATAGGTGCTGTGCCGATTATCGCAGCAATTATTGATTTTCCTCGATTGTTCTGATAAATTTTATCGCCGACTTTCAGTGCCATGCCAGGAGTAAACGGTATAAAATTATGTTCCTGCAAAAGAGATTCTACTTTTGTGCAGGCCTCTCGTTCCGTTTTTGCAATATTTAAAAACGACATATAATCCTTGGAAAAGCATTCGCAAGCCAATAGTTCCTCTTTCGTCATTTGAAGTGCACCATGCTTTTTCTTTGCGAATAGAACTTTTTTCCACTGATTGTTTTCTGATTTCTTCTCTTCTGACATTTGAAATACCTCCTACATCTATAATATAATCAAAAGCATCAACAATACAGCAACTTATTTTTTCACTGCTGTACTATTTTTATTATATCACAATTTTTGAAAAAATCAACACAAAAATAAAAGAAAAAACAATTTGAATAATATAATAGTTATAACACAATTTTACTATAACTATTATGTATTATTTTTTTAAATAAGTTTTATT
>JAUNJC010000114.1 GCA_030523195.1 Oscillospiraceae bacterium | reverse complement strand
TTCTATCTCTGGCTGATTCGTTGGTTTATATCGGTCTTTTTGTATGTAATTACTGATTTTCCAGTGACGTATCACAATCACACCACTATCAAATTTGATTACAAATCCTTTTTCAATCAATAAGGACAGATCATCATGTGAACAAGCAACCGCTCGCATAATGCTTTTTGGGTTTGCAATGAATCCATCATCATCCGCACGCATGCCTAAATGAAAATACAATAACTGTGTTGTTGCTGGCATATCAAGGAACAGGTCACTGTCTATTATGGATTTTGCAAACATTCTCCGTTCTGCCATTATACGGTCTCTTCCTCTTCTAGCTGTTCCGTTCCAGCTTTCTGCTGATATGTTTTTTCCCAGGCTTCAAAATCCTGCCGCCCTTCCGGCGTTGCAAGAATCTCGGTCAATCTTTCTACCATTAACTGCATCAAAGCATACAGCTTCTCATTTTCCATGTATGTATCCGATTGGATTATCCTTGCTTTCATGAGATTCTCCTTTCTGCTGCATCTGATTTCCATTCTGAAATGCAAATCCAGTTTCGATTTCTTCTCTTTTCTGGTAGCCCTCAATAAAGCCTCTCAGCCAACTGTATCGATCAACCGGTACAGCCACGTCCAGTGCTGCACGTATCAGGCGTTCTGCGTCTACTGTCTTAGTAGCTGCCATATTCTCACTTCCTCATATATTTTTGATACCCTTTCGGGCAGTGGAGAACGGTTTTGCGTCATGTTCAGGACGTAGTATAAAGACAAAGTAGGAGGTAGTTCCAACTTGTTATGGTGCTGCCACACCGTTATTCATGCCGAAACAATTCATTCACAGAGATGTCCGGAAAAAATTCTTCCTGCAATCGAATTGCTTCATCCAGAGAAAATCGCCGTGTCCCATTCAATTTCAATACAAAGCTGGATTGTTCAAGGTCTAAAAACTCTCGCATTTCCTTTTTTGTAATGCTCCGCAGAATAATTTCGGATTCCAGTACCGGATAATAAGTACTTCCATCCCGCCTCATCTTTTTCACCTCTTTTCTACATTTTGCGTTTTGTATTGACATTTTGTAATACATATGGTATAATGAAAATTATGGAAGGGAGGTGAGTATGATGAAATTGAATTATGATTGTTTGCATGATTTGCTTTTGTTACTCGAAGAAGAGTTGACATCTGGAGAACATATCACTCTTGATGAATTGAAGCAAAAATTAACAAAATACTCTGGACAAGATATTGCATACACAATCAAAAAAGCAAAAGAAGCAGGATTAGTTGAAGCCACTTGGCTTTCTGCTGATAATGATGACAATGAAGATGGCGTTTATTATTGTCATTGTACTGATTTGACTTATGATGGTCATTGCTTTCTTAACTGCATTCGCAATGTCAGCACTTGGGAAAAGATAAAATCAGCAACAAAAAAAGTTGGCGGAAAATCAATCGAAGTGCTAATTGAAATCGCAGCAAACATTGCTTCCAACGCCTTTCTTTCTTAGAAACTTCTTTTAGAAAATGCTGATTTTGCGGAACATAGCAGATATAGCCTCTCGCATCGAATGTAGCTAATAAAATCACATTTCCTTTGGAATCCTGTTTTGCGAACTCTTTGTGAGTGGTTGCATTGCAGCCATCTTTCTTCCCACACAAATTCTTGGGGCAATATTTGTTTTTCTTTGGATCACACAAATAAATTACACGCAATCTTTTACCTCCTGTGTTGGTTCCATGGCAATTAGATTAACATTGCATCTCGCAATGCAGCAAGTGCACTAACGACTTCCTGTTGTTAACTCCTTTCCATTCATTCCGCAAGTTTCTCATTCTCAACCACAAACAAACTGCTCCGGTTTCAGTTTTCCGCTCTGGCAGGTGGGATCTTGCGGTTTCTTTTAGTTAACACAAATGTATTAACTACGTATATTATTATAAACCCATTTGGGCAAAATATCAATAGAAAATAATCAAAAAATTGCACAAATGTACAAACGATATTTTGTTGATTGTGTACAAATGAGTCGATTGTAAGAAAAATGCATTGACAAGTTTACCCGATTGTGTTATAGTGATTAAAGAAGGAGGTGATTTTTATGGAAATAAAAGAACGTCTTCAACAAATTAGAGAAGAAAAGAAACTCTCAAAAAGAGCCGTCTCAGATGGTTCTGGAATACCATACAATACCTATATTAAGTATGAATACGGAGAAAGAGAAATAGGAGTGCAATCACTCCAAAAACTCGCAGATTTCTACGGCGTGTCCACGGACTACCTGCTCGGCAGACCAAATGCAGAACCACCAGCAGACCCAATTGACAATCTTGTAAAAAAAATGACCGTACAGGAGATGGAAGCCGATTTAATACATCGCTGGCTTGGCTTGAGCCCAAAAGCCCGTGAAGCCTTCCTACAAGTGTTACGTGAAATTGTACATGAAGACGACAAAAGGAAACAAGCGAAAGAATCCGAAAAAAATGATACGGACTATATCACGGTATCCACTACGCTCGGTGAGATAGAAGACCAGATGAAAGCGGAAGAAGACGTTAGCTTTAAAGAAGAAGCATAATCATGACACGCAGAATTCCAAAAAACAAAAAGTAAGAACGTTTCAAAGTATGAAAAAGACAAAAAAATAACGCCCTATCGCTGAAAATGAAAAGAGGAGTAAATGGAAACGAAATGATACAAATAGAAACCATTCAAAAAATCGCATCAAATAGCGATCATGTTATCATAACACAACATAGCACATACCGAATGCAGGAAAGAAACATTCGATATGCGGATATAATGGCTGCCATTACATCCGGGGAAATCATTGAACAGTACCCAGATGATTTCCCCAATCCCAGCTGTCTGATTTTTGGCATTACAATTTCTAAAAGGATTTTGCATGTTGTTTGTGGGACAGATGGGGAATACTTGTGGATCATCACCGCATACTATCCATCGCAAGAGAAGTGGGAATTGGATTACAAAACGAGGAGGAAACGCTGATGAATTGTTTTTACTGTAAATCAGATATGATTGCTGGTTTTACAACGCATGTCGCAGAACTGGAACGTTGTATCGTGATTATCAAGCACGTTCCATGTCTGAAATGCTCCCAATGTGGGGAAATTGTATACACCGGAACAACGCTGCAAAAAATTGAAAAAATCTTGGATAAATGCAGAGAAGCCATGACAGAAGTTGCAATTGTAGAGTATCAACCAGCAGCATAGACGGAGCATAGTGATTCATTTTCGTATAAAAAATAGTGTTTTCCCCACGCAAGTGGGGGTGATCCTACATCTGGGTCGTATCCGGCTTCGATATTCAGGTTTTCCCCACGCAAGTGGGGGTGATCCCAAGGAATGGAACGACGCAATCCAGAACGGTGCGTTTTCCCCACGTAAGTGGGGGTGATCCTACTATCACATAGGATCTAAAATTTTTCACACATGCATTCGCTAAAACAAAAATCCCCCACCAAACGGCAGGGGATAGAAAGATTGGAGGAGTACGATGGGAATAACTGCAAAGGAAAGCAAAAAGTATACCGTGTCGGAATACTATGCATTATTGGAAACGGAAAATACACCAACAGAATTGATGGAAGGTATCATTGTGGATATGGCATCTCCCAATATTCAGCATCAGAGGATTTCCGGCAATCTTCATTTTGCCCTAAAGCAACACATTCACAGTCACAATGGTGCGTGTGAAGTGTTTAATGCTCCCACTGATGTGCAATTAGACGAATACAATCTTGTTATACCGGATGTATTCATTGCCTGCCATCCTGACCGATTTGACAGCCAAAAGTACAATGGTGCTCCTGATTTTGTTGCGGAAGTGGTTTCCACAAATCGCAGTGACGATTTTATCAAAAAGCTTTATCTTTATCAAAGAGCAGGTGTAAGAGAATACTGGATTATTGACCCAAAAGCACAAAAAACGGTGGTATATCAATTTGAAGAAAGTCTCTTTCCAACTATCTATCCGTTTGATATGCCAATTCCAGTAGGTATTTACCAGCACTCTGACCACCCACTTGAAATTACCATTGCTGACTTATTTTAAAGGCAAAAAAATACCGCCCCACGGCGGCAACCGTGAGGCGGTGTAAAAAGGAGAAATGTTAATGAAAAAATCGCACTTTCATTATAACACATTTCTCCTGTAATTGCAAGGAGGAATTTTGAACATGAATGCAGTCATTTACGCACGCTACAGCAGTGACCGACAGACGGAGCAATCCATTGAAGGACAACTTCGGGAATGTCAGGAATTTGCGGAAAGAGAACACATCCACATCCTTGATACTTACATAGACAGGGCAGTTTCCGGTCGTTCTGCGGAGCACCGGGAAGCGTTTCAGCAGATGATTGCAGACAGTGCCAAAAAGCAGTTTCAAGCCATTATTGTCTATAAGCTTGACCGCTTCGCCCGTAATCGTTATGACAGTGCTGTATACAAGGCAAAGCTGAAAAAGAATGGTGTCAAGGTATTATCGGCAAAGGAAAATATTACAGACAGCCCAGAAGGCATTATTCTGGAAGGGCTTCTGGAATCTATGAACGAGTATTATTCTGCCGAACTATCACAAAAAGTAAAACGGGGCATGCGTGAAAACGTACTGAAAGGAAAAACCACTGGCGGTAATACTGCACTTGGCTATAAAATTGGTGCAGATAAGCGGCTGGAGATAGAGGAGCAGGGTGCCGAAATTGTCCGGAAAATCTTTGCTGACTATGCAGCCGGTAAAAAATTTGTTGAAATCATAAATTCTCTGAATGCTGCCGGATGGAAAACTTCCAGAGGAAATGATTACAATAAAAGCAGCCTGCACCGGATTTTAACTAATCGTAAATATATTGGGGAGTATGTGGTAAAAGGTTCTAATGAAGTTGCTGCCTGCCCTGCAATCGTAGACAGGAAACTTTTTGATACCGTACAAAGCATGCTGCAAAACGCCCAGAAACGCAGCAGAACGGCTATTAGAGCAGATTATATTTTGACTGGAAAATGCAGATGCGGTAAATGTGGCGGCTCTATCAGTGGAAAGTCCGGCAACAGCAAGCATTCTGGAAAATACTGCTACTATATTTGCAAAGAAAAGTGCTTTCCCCCAATTGGAAAAGACATTCTGGAAAACACGGTTTTAAATGCCATTGCAGCTTGCATGACAGAGGAAAATATCAGGACGATTGCCAGTGCTGTTCATGAGATATACCAATCCACACGGGATAATCATAAAGAACTAGAAATCCTTGAAAAGCAGAGAAAAAGCGTTCTGAACAAAATCAAAAATGTTGCAAACGCTATTGCAGACGGCTTATACAATACCGCTATGAAAGAAAAAATGGAATCTCTGGAGCAGGAAAAACAACACATTACAGCGGCAATTGAAACGACAACGAACCAGATACCAGACTTGAAAATAGAGCATTTCGCCTATTTCCTGAAAAAATGTGCGGAATTATCGACCGAAGAAAACATAGAAGCAAAAAAGAAAATATTGAATATGTTCGTAAAAGAAATTATCGTTCATGAAGATAATGTCGAAATTGTCATCTATACCATACAAAAAGAGAACACCCCACAACGTATTACCACTGCGGAGTGTTCGTCTAATGTTTTGATTGGTGGAGGCGACTCATAACCTATTTAAAATGCGTATTTTCAAACTTTACAAATGACGAACGGCTATATTGCGTTATTTTTCGTGTTTTGTAATTTTGCATTTAGAGTAGGTTACGGTAATATTAACCCATTTTCTTTTCAGCAAGTGCTTTTACCGCCTCAACTGTTAAACCGGTAGCTTTTGCTATTTCATCAAAGGTTAATGTATTCAATTTAATTAAGTTCAACGCAATCTCTTCAGACGATTCTTGCATAGCATCTCTTCTGATTTCCTCTGAAATTTGACACATATTGTCTACACCTCCGGATTCGTTCTTAAAGTAGTTGACCCTTTCAGCCAATACTTTATAATTCATATTCTCTGCATTTTGACAGAAAAAGTCATGCATCAGTTTGCCTATTTCAGTTTCGTCCTGACATTCGCCGTTTACATATATGATATGCGATTCATCACCAAAACTAACATGGTCGAGTTCTTTTATTGTCCTATCAATAGTGTAAATCGACTTTCCGCCTTTTAAGACATCATATCTTGTAATGAAAATAACATAGCTTTCAGGCAGTTCATCATATTTTCCGCCAACATCAGTAATATTGGCATCTATCAGACTGCTGTTATATCTTG
>JAUNJC010000113.1 GCA_030523195.1 Oscillospiraceae bacterium | reverse complement strand
ATCATAATAAACTCCTTTTATCAGGAAGATTGTTTTCGATTTAAAAATATATGAACATGGAATCCTGTCTTTAAAAATGGATAGAAGCAGAGCAATCAGGGTCTTATATGGAATAATACCGTCTTCCGTTGGTATTATATTACGGCGGAAGACGGCTTTTTTCTTTAATTCTGTTTTTGCATATGATAAACAGTTTTTGTTCCGGCTGATAGAAAGGCATCTATGTGTTTAATTTCTGCATCTGCGGTTTGGTAGTCATCATATTCTCCTAGTATGACTGGATCTTTTTCACTGGGAAGAATACCGATGACAGAATAGCTGCTTTCTGATATCATTCGGATTGCTCGAACTCCAATGACATGATAAAGAGCATCTTCATTTTGCGTGCAAATCCACATCTGTTTAGACTCCTCTCTTATGCACCAAATTCAGCTTGTACCGCTTCTAGTGCGGCAGCGATTACTTTGTCCATATCATAGTACTTATACTGTCCAAGTCGACCGCCAAAGATAACGTTTGGAACGGTATCTGCCAACTTTTTATATTCCAGATACATGGCATTATTTCGATCATTGTTGACTGGATAATAGGGTTCATCTCCCTTTTTCCATTCAGAAGAATATTCTCTGGAGATGACAGTTTTTGGCTGCTTACCAAATTCAAAGTGTTTGTGTTCAATGATTCTGGTATATGGAACTTCTCGTTCTGTGTAGTTGACAACAGCATTTCCTTGATAATTATCACAATCCAGCACTTCTGTTTCAAAGCGAACGCTGCGGTATTCCAGTACACCGAGTTTGTAATCAAAGAATGCATCAATCTGACCGGTGAAGACGGTTTTTTCTGCAATATTTGGGTTTTGCTGAATGAAGTCGAAATAATCGGTTTCGGTGAGAATGTCAGCTCCTTGCAGCATTTTTTCTACAATCGGGGTATAGCCGCCAATCGGAATGCCTTGATAACGGTCATTGAAGTAATTGTTGTCGTAGGTAAACCGCAGCGGCAGACGTTTGATAATAAAGGATGGCAGGTCGGTGCAGTTTCTGCCCCACTGCTTTTCTGTATAGCCCTTGATCAGTTTTTCATAAACATCCGTACCAACCAAAGACAGAGCCTGTTCCTCCAGATTTTTTGGTTCTGTAATATTCAGTGCTTCAATTTGTTGTGCAATGCGTTCTTTTGCCTCCTGTGGCGTACGGATATTCCACATTTTGCTGAAGGTGTTCATATTGAATGGCAGGTTGTACAGTTCATCCTTATAGACAGCGATTGGGGAGTTGATATAGTTGTTGAATTCTGCAAATTGGTTAATGTAATCCCATACCTGTTTGTTGGAGGTATGGAAGATGTGGGCACCGTATTTGTGTACATGGATGTCCTCGATGGTTTCGCAGTAGATGTTACCGGCAATGTGATTTCTGCGTTCCAGCACAAGGCAGGTTTTGCCACGCTGTATAGCTTCATAAGCAAATATTGCACCAAATAAACCGGCGCCAACAATCAAATAATCGTATTTTTTCATCTTTTCCTCCTATTTGTTTCCTTACTTTTATCGATGACAATCAATGGTTTTTACATGCGTATCAAAGCATACACTGTCACAAACACATTTTTTTGTCTTATCGTATACCACAATATTGATGCCACGGCGGCAAACAGAACTTGGGATTTTGTTAAAAGAAATCGCAGTGGCATTGCCTGCCTTTAGTGGTTTGCTGGTAGCAACGATTGCAATGCCCTCCTTAGTCGTTGCTTGTACCGTGACTGCTTTCTGGTAAGTAGCTTGTTCTGCCAGCAGTGTTCCACTGTCAATGATGGCAGCGTATCCATACCAATGTTTTTTTGTCAGGTTGATAGTGACTCCAATTTTCTGCATTTCTGCAAACATTTCATCCGTAAAGCAACAGCCTGGGGTATCTTTCACAGCAATGGCGATTGCATAGTTTTCAATATTTGCTTGTAAAGCTTTGAGATAGGGTAAAAATTCTCGAATGTTTACCAGAGAGAAGCCTACATATTGAATGAGATGCGAGATTTTCCGATGAGCAGTTTGGTTTGCGATGGTTAAATTTGTTACTTTTGCGGATAGAGCATCAATTCGCTTTACCAGTAAATCATAAGTGGAGAGTGGTTTTTTTGTTGGGTCTTCCAGTGCATTTCGCAGCCAAGTCAGACAACGAGCACGTTCTTGCTCTAAAATTTCATAAACAGTGTCATAATCTACGGGTGTATGCAGCAGTTTTTCTTTCTTTTTCAGGTCATCTAGATCGGTAATTAACCGCTCCTTCAAACCCAGCAGACCGAGAATAGATTCAAAACGGCTTTTGCCTCGTTTTTCGTTTACAATTGCAACGAAATTCTTCTTCATTAAAATAGCGAAACAAATGCCATGGAAGGAATCGGCAATAAAGAAATCAGAATGTATGATATTCGCAAGACGTTCTTCAATCAGTCCGCCGAACTGTACCGGCAGATCGAAATCCTTCAAATCTTTTTGCCGATATGCCATTTCTGTATAAACGATAGGGTTCATCTTCTTTTTCTTTGCTGCATAGCGAAGAATGCTTGCTTTTTCTTTGTTCGGGTCAAGAATATAAGCACCCAGATAATTTTGCTCAATTGGTTGCTTGGAGTGGCTTGCGAGTTCACGGTAGTATTCCGGTTTGCAGAGGAAAACAGGATCCAGTACCCACTGTGCTTCTACGCCGAATTCTTTTGCACAAATTTCCACACCACTTTCTTCCCGAACAGAGAATGCATCAAATCGCTGCATAAAGTGTGCCATTTCTGCACGAGTTTCTTCTGGGCTCCAAATATAATCATGCCCAAAAGAAGCCGCATAGGCAATTTTTTTCTTGTTGTCCTGTACCCAGTCCAGCGTACACCATCTGCCGAAATTATTGTATAGACCATCATTAAAGAGTTGGTCAGAACCCACAACGAACATGTTGCAGAACTGATTTAGTTCTTTCATTGCCTGCTTGGTGGGGTAAATTTTTGCTGTATCATAAGCGGGGAAAGGAGATTCCTCATAGATTTTTGTTAATGCAGGTTTATGTGCACAATTTGAGGGACGTTCAATCATTAAAACAGAATATCCTAGGTCACATAGCACTTTATATAAAGCATAATAGGTCAGGGCACCGCCGAAATTTCCAACGGTATGGATGCCGACTAATCCAATATCGTGTTGATTGTTCATAATCATTTTTACGGTTTCCTCCATTGATTTGGTACGCAGCATTTGGAAAAACACTGATCTTCCAATATGTGCTGGATACGTTGTTTTGAGTCTGTTTGGAATCTTTGAAAGATCACAGTTTATTTGTTTGTAAGAGGCGTTTGGCTGCATCCATTGAAAGAGTTGATTTCCTTTTTCGTTATTAAGGAAAAGCATGGATGTTCCTTTTCCATCTGTTTGGCTGGGATCTATTTTTTGAATTCCCCAGAAGTCTCCCATGGTTAAATCACCGACTCTTGGAAATGTGCAGAATTTGCAGTTGTGACAGCAGGGACGCAGTGCGATATTATGTTGAAAAATATTTTCATAGATATCGTTTCCACGGTTTGTGCCGTGATAGCTTGTGCCGTCCGAAAAATCAATATCAATATTTGTTGCGGTCCAGCCATTTTTTTTATCTCGAAATCGTACATTTACTGCTTGCTTTCCAGGGAATGTTTCTTCCAGATAGCGATGTAAGATAATTTGTGATGGAACACCATGACAAACCAAATCAATTGTATAAAGCGGATCATTGTATTTGTCACCAGCTATATTTTTCATTGCAGCAACTTGACAGGGACAGCCAGTAAAGAGAACGGGTTTTCCTTTTTTTAAGTAGGAAAGTGCTTCCCGATAAATCCATGCTGGATCACTTTGTACATACTTAGAACCCTGCATTGGTGCAAGTTCGGTCTTATTTTTTGCAATTGCCAGAGAGAGATGTAAATGTTGGTCAAATGCAGCCCCAACTACAACACCTTTTTGTTGAAATATCGCCTTTGCTGCCATGGTGAAAACACCGCCAGAAGAACTTTGTTCCCGAATGTGGTCAGATCCACGAACAGCATAACAGGATGGGTTTGTCAGATTGGAATTTTCCCAGTGTAAGATGGGACAAACCTGCTCACATTTTTTACAGCCAATACAAAGTGCAGTTTGAATAACCGGATGCTGAAACCCTTCTGCATCCGGTTCAAAATAAACGGCATCTTTGGGGCAGATATTAATACATCCACCGCAGCCCGTGCAGTTTTTTTTCGGTAACTGCGGCAGGGAAGTCGCTGTCATCATTTTATAGCCTCCACAGCAGTTTCTTTTTGTGGCAATTCCAAATATTGTTCCCAGAAGGAAAGCTGCATTAGTTGTTTTCCGTTTTCTACATAGTCATTTACAGCTGCATCGTACAGCTTGTCTAACTGATGTTCTAGTGCCTTCAAGCGGCGGATACATTGTTTTGCAGCAGCGGGGTCACGTTGTGTAACAAATCCTTTTCGGCTGCTGTAATCATAATTCAAGATGGTTTGTGTGCGATAGACAGTACTCTGCTGAACGCCTTCTGTCGGAACGATATTGAATGCTCGTTTTACAGGTAACCGCAGACCATTCATGGTCAGCTTGTTGATAACACGCTGATAGAATTTAGTTGCCGGTTTTGCATTGCAGGCAGCTTCGTAAATCGGATAGGAAAACTGTACATCTTCTTCCAAGTCTTCCGTGTATTGCAGTTTATAACCCAGTTGCATAATTTCCTTATGTAGTGCTTCGCCATCTTGTTTCATCAGCCAGTTGACACCACGTAGAAAATCTTCCACACCCTGCATGAGCAGGTTAGCATTTTTATAGCGGTAAAGCCGCATTTCATTATATACCTGTTTTTTTAAAATCGTGCGAAACACTTTTTTTGATGGATTCATATTGTGCAGAGAATTGTCAATTAATCGGTTTCTTAAAATATAATAGTATAAAAAGGAAGAATATTTATTTTCAAATGGCTCGTGCCATACGCAGATGCCGTTCATCAGTACCAGATGTTTCATATTTCGTAAACCATATTCAACATCATCACCACGAATAAAAATTGGCATTGGTAAATTGTGATCGGATACGATGCTGGAAGGAAAGACACAGTACCACCAAGCAGTATACTGGGTTTTTTCTTCCAGTTCATTATATAGGCATGCGTCCAGTTCCCGCAAATCCAGACCGTGTTTTAAAGAAATTAATTCTCCGCCATTCCAAACAGCACCGGCTTCTGTTTGAATGCATTGGGTATCCAGACGCAGCATTGCACCGCCAATAAACAAATCCTGATACTGTTCTTTTCGGCAGGAGAGAAAGGTACAGGTACGAAAGAAGGATTCTGGTTCAATTGTGACATCATCATCCATCACTAAAACATGTGTGATATGATGCTTTTGTTTCACACGATGAATTTCAATCATTCCACGAGTAAATCCGCCAGCACCACCAACATTTTTATTTTGTACGATGTGGATTTTATCACTGCTGAGTGATGGAATGTCTAATGTATGTGCGTTATCGGAAACAAATACCTCCAGTTTATCATACAGAAAAGACGCTGGATTTTTCAAAAATCGTTCATTTAACAGTTTTAAATTCTTTTCGATGAATCGTTCCCGCTTATAAGTACAAATATCCAAAGCAATTTTTACTGGTTGTATATCTTTTTCTTCTATTTCAGCAGAATAAAAACCGCCATAAAAACCGGATTGTTTAGAAATACCAGTTAAACTAAAGCAGTAGATTCCGTTGGTGGAAACGCTCTGAAATGGAAAGGTAAACTCTTTCACTTCTCCATATTTTGCCTTGCAAATATATTCGCCAATAAAATCTGTTAGAACGGTATCCCCTTTTTTTTCTTTTCGCATAAGCGTAAGACGGACATAACCCTCAATCCGAATAGTGAGGAATACTGTTTTTATATTGGTGTATTTTGCCCATTTTTCAATGGAAAAACCATTAAAGTAGGTGTCAAAAAAAAGCAGACCATCTTTTTGCAGCTCAATTCCGTCACTTGACCAGTTGTATAAAACTTTATCACCTCTCCGGAAATACATAGGTTCTTCGGTGCAGGTATCGGTAGAAGGGAATAAAATATTTTGTAGCTTCATAAAAATCCTCCGATTGCAGATTGTATCTGTGAAGTAAGATAAAAATTACACGGATACAATAAAAAATCCGATGCATCTTTTGATTATGTAAAAGCAATAAAAAGCTTTTTCAAAAAAGATGCGATTCGGTTGTTTTGATTTGGGCAGAAGAACATGATTTTCTTCCCATACCTCATTATAG
>JAUNJC010000112.1 GCA_030523195.1 Oscillospiraceae bacterium | reverse complement strand
ATCACTGTCTGGCTCGTCCATGAAAGTAACCTCCTCTTTTTATTTGAGATGTGGTTGTGTGGATTTTTAGAAAACAGTATAGCAAATTCCAATTCACTTGTCAATAGCTTTTGTAAAATTAATTATATTAAAAAATATTTTAATATATTATAAATTGTTTTCAAATTTATTCCGGCTACGAACAGTATTTCGGAATCGGCATGAAAAGGGGGATTTTTGCTATCAGGTGAATTTTATACAAATAGAGAGAAAGTAGTTGCAATTTTTTGAATGATATGCTATAATAAGAGCCATGAAACACAGGTTTTTCTATCGCATTTTCATGTCACTTCATTTCTATACAATAAAAAATGGGAGGAAATTCGCAGTATGAAAATACAGGAATCCGCTGAAAATTATTTGGAAACGATTTTGATTTTACAGCAGAGAATGGGAGAAGTTCGTTCTATTGATGTGGTAAATGAGCTTTCTTACTCCAAACCGAGTGTTAGTATTGCAATGAAAAATCTACGAAATGCGGGATTGGTAACCGTAGATGAAGCAGGGTATTTGCATTTGACATCAGATGGCAAAAAAATTGCAGAAACCATGTATGAGCGGCATACACTGCTTTCGGATTGGCTGATTTATTTAGGTGTGGATCCACAAAAAGCAGTGGAAGATGCCTGTAGAATGGAGCACATTTTGAGTGCAGAATCCTTTCAGGCAATGAAGCAGCATATATTAAACAATCAAGAACAAACCGAAAACGGCCGCCATGCGTAATTGTATGGCGGTTTTGTGTAAAAAGAGGAGTCATTATTATGAAAATTTTACATATGAGTGATTTGCACTTGGGGAGACGGTTTTACAACCTCTCATTTTTATCATTGCAGAAAACTTTATTACAGGATATTTTGCATTGTGTGGATACGCATGAAATTGCAGTTGTTTTGCTGTCGGGGGATATTTATGATAAACCGGTTCCGCCAGCCGAAGCTGTTGCATTGTTTGACTGGTTTTTGACGCAGTTGGCAGAGCGTGATTTGAGTGTTTGTCTCATCAGCGGCAATCATGATTCGCCGGAACGGCTGCAATTTGGCAGTGGATTGCTGCAAAAGAACCATATTTATATTGCTGGTGCCTTTCAAGGAAAGCTGCATACGGTTACACTTTCTGATGAATATGGAGATTTACAAATTGCCATGCTGCCCTATGTGAAACCTGTGCAGCTGGCAGCATATTATCCCGAACAATCTTTCTCTAATTTGACAGAGGGGATACAGTATGTTTTACAGCAAACCCCTCCTGATCCGAACAGCCGCAGTATTTTGCTGTATCATGGGTTTGTATTGCACAATGGTGCGATGCCGGATGAGTCAGAATCAGAAATACAGCTTGGTGGGATGCAGCTGGTTAATGATGATATTTTTCAGACTTATGACTATGTGGCGTTGGGGCATATCCACAAACCGCAGTGGGTTCAGAAAGATCGGATTCGCTACAGCGGTTCTTTGATGAAATATTCTTTTTCAGAGTGCTTGCAGCAGAAATCCGTAACGATTCTGGATATGCAGGAAAAGGGCAATTGTACCATTACAACAGTACCGCTGATGGCACAGCAGGATATGCGTATCCTTCACGGACCTTGTAAGGAATTGTTAGAATATGCTGTAACGTCTGAGGACTTTATCCGTGCAGAACTAACGGATTTGGAACTGATTCCCAATGCCATGGAAAAGCTACGTCTGGTATACCCGAATGTTTTGGAACTTGCCTATGTCACGCGGGAGCAGAATCGTCATCCAGCTGCTGCAACAGAAGCAGCACATGTTCCGGAACAGTCATTAAAGGAATTGCTTTTAGAATTTTATCAGAATGTTTATCACTATGATTTATCAGAGAGGCCGGAACAGCTTGTATTGTTGGAAAAACTGTTGGAAGAGGAGGAACTGGCATGAAACCATTGGAATTGGAATTATACGGATTTGGAGCATTTGCAGAAGCTTGTAACATTTCCTTTGAAGCATGGCAGAATGGAGAAGTATTTTTAATTACCGGAGAAACGGGAGCGGGAAAGACAACGATTTTTGATGCCATTTGTTTTGCCTTGTATGGCACAGCGAGCGGTTCGGATCGGGATTCCAAACAATTCCGCAGCCAATATCTGACGGACAGCAAAGCCGAAACAAAAGTACGCTTGAAATTTTCCTGTAATGGAAAATGCTATCTGGTGGAGCGAAATCCCGCCTATGAACGGCAGAAGCAGCGAGGAATTGGAACGGTGGAACAAAAAGCAGATGCTGTTCTGTATGAGATTTTGCCGGATGGCAGGAACTGTATTTGCAGCGGTGTTACGCCTGTAACAGGGGAGATTGTTCGTTTGATTGGCATGGACAGCAAACAGTTCCGACAGATCGTCATGATTGCACAGGGAGAGTTTCGGCGGTTTTTACTTTCCAATTCTGTGGAAAAAAGTGAGATTCTCAGCAAATTATTTCACACGGAATATTGTCAATCTATTCGGGAGGGATTGAAACAGTGCTGTGACGCAAAAAAGCAAGAGGTGGATGCACAAAAGTTTGCCATACAGACAAAATTGAAGTCTGTTGCACCATGGGATGCCGTTCGCAAGCAGTTCTATCAGGAACAGTTAGAGAAAGAGGGGGCAGCAGTGTCAGAGGCACTCTGTGACCTGTTAGAAGCGGACTATACAGAGAATATTGAACAGCTGCCAAAACTGGAGCAAAAGCAAGTAGTGCTACAGCAGAAGATTGACCATCTTGTCCAGTGCATTGCACAGGGAAAACAGCATAATGCAAATCGATCCGCTTTGGAACGACAGCAGAAGCAGTTGACAATGCTACAGCAAAAACAGGCATTGGCACAGGAGTTGGTACAGCGTACAGAGGAACAGGCAACACAAATACCAATATGGCAAGAGGAAAGAACCCTGCTGGAAAGCAGTGTGTCAGAATATCAGCATATGGCAGAATTGCAGGATATCCTTTCAGAGCTGCAAAAAAAATATAGTCTCCGTCAACAAGAACAGGTGCGTTGCAAGGCAACATTAGAGCAAACCAAACAGCAGTGTACTTTTTTGCAAAAAGCGTTAGAGGAACACGCTGCATTGGCGGCCGCCTGTGAAACGGTGCGGCATACCATTGTGCAGAAACAGCAGGTACTTGGAACGTTGCAGGGGCTGCAAACACAATTTATACAGGTGCAAGAAGCAGAGCAACTCTGTCAGCAGTTTGCCTTGTCTGCACAGGCTGCCCATACAAAGTATTATCAGGTAGAAAAGCCGGCATATGAAGCCATAGAGCAGCAGTTTTTTCAGAGCATGGCAGGCAATTTGGCGGCACAGCTGGTGCCGGAAGAACCCTGTCCGGTCTGTGGTGCCATTGAACATCCGCATCCGGCCGCACGAACTGAACAGACGGTAACAGAACAGCAGTTTCAGCGTGCCAGAAAACAACAGGAAGCCGCTTTGCGAGATATGCAGCAACAGAAGAGTCAGCTGGAGAAACAGCAGGCACTTTGCGTACAGCTGCAAATACAGAAACAGGCAGCGTTGCAGCAGCAGAAGTTGAAGGAAACTACTACACTGGAACTTTTAAAAAAGCTGGAGGAAAAAATACAAGCAGAAATCAAGGCATTCTTGCAACAGCAGACAGAACAGCAAGACAAGCTGCGGGAGCTGGAGAAAAAACAGGCAGAATGGAAGCGAAAGCAGGAGGCACTGCCTATTTTGCAAAATGCCTATGAAGCTGGCGAACGGGATGTGCAGGAACTGGCACAGCAAATCAGCGGCAGACGGGCAGAATTAACCTGTGCACGCAGTACATTGCAATATGCAACGCTGCAAGAGGCACAAGAACAATTACAGTGTTTACAGCAAAAAATAGAACGGGCACAGCAGAGACAAAAACAGGCACAGACGCAGCAGCAGGAGCTGGAAAAGCAGGTTGCAGTTTGTCAGACAGATTTGCTTCGCCTGCAAACAGAAGTTGCAGGAAAGCCGCTGTATGATGTCCAGCAGGCGGAGCAGGTTGTGCAGGAGAGCCGGCGGATGCTGTCACAGCAACAGAAGCAAATAGCTGTTAGAAAAGCAGATTTACAGCAGATGCAGATGGTGTTTACATCGGTTCGTCTGGAGACGAAAAAGATGGAGGAGACACAAATTGTTTGGCAGGAATACAAGGAACTGTATAGTATGCTAAATGGTACTAGTACTGACCGTGGCGGAGAACGTATTTCGTTTGAGCGATATGTACAGACTTATTACTTTGCACGAATATTGGAACATGCCAATCAGAAGTTATATCAGCTTTCCAACGGGCGGTATCAGTTGATTCGGCGGAAAGAGGAAGAACGCCGCAATCTTTCCTCTGGTTTGAATTTGGATGTGTTGGATCAGTATACTGGAAGGGAGCGAGATGTCAAGACGCTTTCTGGTGGGGAGACTTTTCTGGCATCGTTGTCGCTGGCACTGGGACTTTCTGAAGCGGTACAGCAGCAGAGCGGTTGTGTGCAGATTCAGGCAATGTTTATTGATGAAGGCTTTGGATCACTGGATGAAACCGCACTGGAAAATGCAATTCGATTGTTGCAGCAGCTTTCCGGACAGGATTGCATGGTGGGAATTATCTCCCATGTTCCGGCATTGGCGGAACGATTTGATGCCCAAATTCGAGTGGAGAAAACGCCGAATGGAAGTCGTGCGGTTTGTGTGGGCATGAAAAAATGAAGTTTTTTCCTATAACATAAATGGAGATTTCACCTACTGGAAAGGGCTTGATAACTGTTATATTTTATTATAACATTCTCCGCAACCCTTTGAAATACTGGATTTGCAGTAGGTGATTTTTCCTTTAGACTTTCCCTTGTGTGTTTATTTTTTTGACAGTTTTTTAAATAATAAGAGGTGGCAAATGGAAAAGATAGTAATATACAAGGATAGAATTGTTTTTGGAGATAACGAACTCTACCCTCCTTTTGAGAAAAATGTTGTGGATCATTTGCTGGGCGAGTATAGAGTCCATAATCTTGAGAATATAGAAACAAATTATCGAAGAGTAATATCTATATGGGATAATTATGGAATTGCAGGTTATCTATCAGACGATATGAAAATATACACAACATTTGCGATTCGGACTTCAAAAGAGGAAGCAATTAACAATTTGATTCATGGTGTATTCCTTGGAAAGATATATATAGAAAGAAAGCTGTATACAGATTGCAAATGGAAAGAGGATTTGTATTTTTCTCATGTGTTGAGGAAAGGCTGTTTTGCGCTGGATACTTTTTTGATTGATGAGATAGATAAAGTCCCTGACGAATTTAAAGATACAGCAATTAAAATGTCCAGATATTTTGAAATATCGTATATTGAGCCGAGGGCTAAAACAACAAAATACAAATTGACAAAGGTATCTGAACCGGTACTTGCGGTGTCAGATTTTAATTTTAAGCTGGCTGTTATACAGGTGCTGATGTATGAAAAAAATTTATTGCATCCGAAATTTGACATTTATGAATTTGCTAAGGAATACGACAAGAGAGAAATTGATATTGATGATGAGGGATATGCACCGATAAAAGAAGCGGTTAACTGGTTCAAAAAGCTCCAGATTCCGGCAAGGCTTGCCAGTGAAATTACAGAAATCATTATGGATGGCGGTGATGGTATATATCATCAGATTATTCCGTTTTGGGATGGTGAAGATGATTATTTTGATATAAAGAAAATAACATCAGAGGATTTGAGCCAGTTTAAAAATTTGAAGAAAATGAAAATAATGTCTTCGAAATTTAAAGGTTTGGCTAAGGTGTTAAATGAGAATGGAATCGAAGCGGAGACGTTGTAACTGTAGGAAATTAAATATTTATTTTTGTTTAGAAGACCGTAGAAATTATAATTTGAAAACAAGTTTTATCCGCCGCAGATGACTATGATTAAGTGGATGCCGCTGGGTAGAAGGGCGTAGAAGAATAAGTTGTTTCTCACGTCTTTAGACGAATATAAGGAAAATCATAGCAAGGAGGAAAAATGATATTGTTTCGGCATGAGATAAAAGCAACAAGGGAAAGCGTATGTATGGGTGATGACTGCGATGCTCCTAATGTCAGGGAACTGGATTGCAAGCCGGATCAGCTTTTCTCTGAATGGCTGTCTGTTGTAGCAGATTATGTACCGACCATGCACAATGTTGTGTGGTCAGTACATTCTAAAAACGACTTGCTCGCATATCTGATATTCGACCATAAGGGGAATTTTACCATGGAACTTATTATTCCCGATCAGAAAATGTCGATTCTTGGGATCAATGAGGTATATTGTAGATATTACTATCAAGGCGAACTTGTTAATAGATCAGGGCATACGCATGAAAAAATAAAACCAATAGTCAATAAGAGAAAAATGTG
>JAUNJC010000111.1 GCA_030523195.1 Oscillospiraceae bacterium | reverse complement strand
CTTTTTCCATGCTCTTATTTTAACACTTTTTCTCTATGAACACAAGCTCTAAAAAATCTGAAAAAATTATCCTTTCTTTCTGCTCTGACAACACCTTTGGCACTCCGGCCAGCAAAATACGCTACGAAACGTGTAATGGCTTCTGGCTATCAAAAAGCAATCAGTGCAGACCCATCAAATGACTTTGTAAAAGTTGTGGATTTAGCGAAACGACAAGTTGTTGATAGAGCTATTTCGCAAGTCAAACCAACAAAGCTATTAGAGAAAACACAGAAGAAAAACAGCAAGTTGCAAGAAAAACGTGGGAAAAGAAATGCAAAACTAAAGAAGCAAGAAAGCCGTCTGAAAACAAAGCAGAAAAAGAATACAGCGAAAAAAAGTAACCCGAAAAAACCGAAACAATCTTTAGCGAAAAAACTAAAGAAGTTTATCAAAAATATCTATGAAAAAGAAGCAAAGTGGTTTCTTGGAACAATGCTTTTCCCGATTTTAATTATCGCTCTTGTATTTGCACTGATTATCTCTATTTTTGCTTCTATTTTTACGCAAAGCGGATTTACTCTCGGTACTTTTACTGCACAAGATTACGATTTATCACAAGCAGAAGAGTATTATACCAAATTAGGTTATGATTTGAATAGTACCATTTGTAGTCTGAAAGATGAAAACAATAATCTATCATCAAAATGGAAGAAGATTCTAAAAGACCTTGGTATAGATACTTCCGGTATGAAAGATAAACCATCAGAATGGTACTGGGGCAGAAGTACTGAGTTGGATTATGACCCTATATGGGATTTTGACCCTTGGATGCTATGGAGCTTCTTGTGTGCATATAATTATGATTTTTCATCAGATTCAAATGTGAATAACAATAGTGACATTAAGTTCTGGAAATTTAATGGCAATACAGAAGATTTATTAGAAGAACTGTTTGAAGACGAATATCAATTTGAATGCCGATATTATAACGGTTCACGCTGGGAAGAACGATGGAACTACAATTATGCAACGGATGATGGTTCCAGATTCCGTTGTTTATCCAATAATCTTAGCTGGGATAATTCTAATAATGTAATTGGTATCATTGAATTGGAAAATAATGTTGGAAGTCTTGCAAACTTTACTCGAACGCAAACCTATCCAGACGGAAGAACAACATGGCTTATTTGCTACAGTTTGAACAATTTAGAGATACTAAATTCTAATGATAACTATGCAGCAACCGGATGGTATGTCATGGATGAGGGAGCAACAATTTCATCTGCAAGCGGTAATACAAGACATGGCTTATATCAGTGGAACGGAGGAAGTTGGGGTTACACAGACGTTACCGGAACTTGGCATGATAGAGATGACGGTTGGTTTGGTTGGTACATGCCGGAAACAGGTGTTGAATTGAAGAACACACCAATCGCTACAATTGCTCCAATTGATGGTACAAATATGGGCTTTTCTTTGAGTACACAAGGCTTGTATACGTTTTATCAAAAATACGACTGGGTGACTGATTGTCAGTTGTACTATAATGTGAAACAAAAAAAGACCTTTGAGCAAGTGATTTTAGATAAGCTTGGAAGCACAAGTTATAGTTCAGAACGGATTGAATATTACAATTTGCTCGTAGGGAAAGGCCCTAGTACACAACCTCTTTACGGAAATCACCAAACTTATAAAAATATCTTTGTTGGAGATACATTTAAGTCCTATATGCATGATGGTAATATCTTGAACTGGTTTGGATATGACATGCAAGGTTGGTTATATCAACATTGTGAAATTGCAAATTACGAATACACAGAAAATCCGGGAGCAATTACCGCAAAAAAATATAAAGGATTGCATCATGGAATTGATGTTAGCTATCCAGCAAATACGTCTATTTCTTCTCCACTGGATTGTACCATTGATAAATATGACGCCAATGAACACGTTGTTATACTACGACAAAATGGTGTGTATTACTGGTATGACGGAAAAGCTGGAAATGGAAAAAATCGTGACACGAAAATTTATATTACAAATGTCACATTAAAAAGCGGCTATTCTGAGGGAAGCAGCTTAAAAGTTGGAGAAGAATTTGCCACAACAACAGGAGACAGAAAGTGTATCTGTGGAAATAAAAAAGGTGCAGACGATACAATTCAAAGCGGTTTGCCTTATGATTATGTTCACATCGCAGCGTACATTGATACAGACGGTGTAGGATGGAATTATGTAGACCCGATTTTGTTATTCTACTAAGGAGAAAAAGCAATGACAATCGAACAAAAAATGAATACACTTCGCAAGCGTATTGAAAAGAGAAAAAAGACCATAAAAGAAGAACAAGAAAAGTTAAAACAAGATGAAGCCGAGTACAACAATTTGAAAAGTACTGCCCTGACAGAGTTTATGGATAAGGAAAAAATAGAGTTTAATGCTGACTTCAAGCAAAGCATGGCACTTGCCAAAAAAATTCTGGCAAGTGGTGTGTCAGATGCGGATATTGCAGACTTCTTTTCTTTAACAGATGATTCAACGTCACCAAATAAAGCCATATCGTCTACTACGGAGGTAAAAAAAGATGATGAAAAATAAGATGAAAAAAACACTTTGTGCCATTATGACAAGCAGCCTGATGATTACAAATGGAATCTTATCCGTTTCAGCCTATGCTGCTGATGGTTTCCCCAGTGCGGTAAACCCAAATATGCCAGAAGAAAGCAGTGAAATTTCCCCTGAACCCATATCAGAAGAGAATGGTGAGATTACAACAGAACTGACGGAAGATAGCGATACGTCTTTGAATGATAAAATTTCTTGGCTTCGTGACCATGAGAGGACTGCTGGAACTTCTGAAACAACTACTACTGTTGATTACTATAGTGATGATTATTATGACACAGATGGCAATGCCACTCTGATAAAGGAAGAGAAAATCATCTACAATAGTGAAGAAATGCAGTTTATCGCAGTTACTACAAAGGACGGCAGTGTTTTTTATGTACTTATCAATTATTCAGCTGAGGGCGATGAGGACAATGTGTATTTCTTAAACAAGGTGGATGATTATGATTTGTACGCTTTGTTGTATCAGGACAGCGAAGAAAATAGTGAAGAAAATGGAAACAAAAATCCATCTGAAGCAGCTGCACAAGCAGCAAATAGGGCGACTAATGGTAAAACTGGCGGTAATGCCGTTGCAGCAACGACTACTGCAACAGAAAGTACAGAGCAAGCAGAACAAACGCAAACAAAAGCTTCTTCAGGTATGAATAGTATGCTTTTGTTAATCGTTGGTCTTGTTGTTCTTGTAGGCGGTGGTTTTGCTGTATTTAAGTTCACAAAGGGTAAGTCAAAGAAAAAGAGCAATACGGATGATTTTGATGGCTTCGATAATGACGATGAGTTTGACGACATTACCACTGGTAATGATGACAGTGAGGATACAATATGAAGTTAATTATCGGTGAAAAGCCGTCAGTAGCAAGAGCCATCACGCCTGTTGTCGGTGCAAAAACAAAAAAAGACGGTTACATAGAGGGTAATGGATATCTTGTTTCATGGTTCGTAGGACATTTAGTAGAGCTGAAAATTCCGGACGATTATTGTGAAGAGTGGGCAGTAACATGGAATTTTTCACAACTGCCTATGTTCCCAGATAAGTGGCAGTTTGCTATTGCAAAGAAAACAAAAGCACAATTCAATGTTGTAAAAAGTCTGATGAATGACAGCAATGTAACAGAGATTATTTGTGCGACAGATGCCGATAGAGAGGGCGAATGCATTTTTCGCTATGTGTACAACTTGATAGGCTGTAAAAAGCCAGTCAAGCGTTTATGGGTATCTTCTTTGGAAGAATCTGCAATCCAAGACGGCTTGCAGTGTATGAAGCCCATGTCAGACTATGATAGGTTGTTTGAAGCCGGTTTTTGTCGTGCGAAAGCCGATTGGCTGATTGGCATGAATCTTTCACGTTTGTTCACAGTGCGATATGGAAATCGCAAAGGACTAAATGTCGGGCGTGTGAAAACGCCAACTCTTGCAATGATAGTAGAGAGAGATAATCAGGTAAAGAATTTCGTAAAGCAGAAATTTTTTACTGTGGATATTGATTGCGGTACATTTACGGCATACTCGGACCGTATTAATGATGAACAAAAAGCAGATACCATCGCTGCTCAGTGTGATGGCAAAACAGCAGTTGTTTCTGATGTCAAACGGGAACAAAAAAGTATCAATCCACCAAAGCTGTTTGACCTGACTTCTTTGCAAAGAGAAGCAAACAAAAAGTATGGATATACCGCACAACAAACGCTTACTTACTTGCAGTCGCTGTATGAAAAAAAATTAGCAACTTATCCTCGGACTGATAGTCAATTCTTAACAGATGATATGGAACAAACGGCACTTGATGTGGTTCGAATTGTGGGAGAAACGCTTGATTTTGGCGTTGTAGATATGCCAAATGTAAAGCGATGTATCAATAACAAAAAAGTCACCGGACACCATGCAGTCATACCAACTATCAATATTGCTGATACAGAGTTGGACAGCTTGCCAACAGGCGAAAAGAATATTCTTTCTTTGATTGCTCTTCGCCTGCTGTGTGCCGTTGCTGCACCGCATCGCTACGAAGCGGTAAAAATTACAGTAATTTGTGAAAATAACATTTTTACTGCCACTGGAAAATCTATCAAGGAAATGGGTTGGAAAGAGCTTGATGCAAAAATTGCTGGCAAAGAGAAAGAAGACAACAGTCAAGAAGATTCTCCTCTACCATCCATTGAAAAAGATATGCAGTTTGAAAATGTACCCGCAAAAAAATCCATCCATTATACAAGTCCTCCAAAACCTTATACAGAAGATACGCTTCTATCCGCTATGGAGCATGCTGGAGCTGCTGATTTTGATGAAAATGCAGAAAAGAAAGGCATTGGCACACCAGCAACCAGAGCAGCTGTCATTGAAGAACTCGTAGCACATAACTATGTGTTACGAGACGGCAAAAAAATCACAGCAACAGAAGACGGAGAAAAGCTAATTTCTATTCTGCCAGACAAAATAAAATCCGCAAAGCTGACAGCAGAATGGGAATCCTGCTTTATGGAAATTGAACATGGAAACAAATCCGCAGATGATTTCATGCATAAAATCACAACGTATATATCTGACTTATGTAAAGATTTTGGACAAACGAATAGCGATGTCAGCTTTGGAAAAACAAAATCTTCTATAAGCGAATCACTTGGAAATTGTCCAAAATGCGGAAAAGAAGTCAAAAAAGGCAAGTTCGGATTTTATTGTACCGGAAAGTGCGGTATGCAGCTTGCAAAGGTTTATGGAAAAGAACTGACAGAAACACAGCTGAAAAAGCTTCTGGAGGGCAAAGAAGTTTTCTACACCGCTAATGGAAAGAAAACAAACGTATTGCCAGAAGCAGTCCCCTACAGCTTCAAAAATAAAGATGGAGAGGAAATCAGTGGTTTCCAATGGAAAACGGAGAAAGGATAATCCACTCATGATTACATGGAAACGCATCAAAGAAGGCATGACTTCATGCAAAGAAAAGGCTCATGAACCTTTTTATGTTGCTTATGATGAAATAGATGATGTAATTATTCCGCAAGAAGTTCATTTTGAAAGCATGTTTGAAAATTCGTTTTTTGTAAAGGCAACTGAATTTCAGAAAAAAGCATGGGATAAGATTTTTGTATCGTTTCGATTTTGTCAAAAAACGCTTCAGTCAGAAATCATTCTAACTGGACGAAATTACAATAATACTTGTTGTGTTATTTTTTCAAAAGAAATGAAGTTTCCAGCCCCAGATATTCCACTGATTGGTGGCATATGGAGTAACCATGTGGCAATGAGAATGCTTGCAGGACAAGAAATGCTTTCTGCCATGCTGGACACAACAACAAAGACATTGCAATATAATCAGCTATACCATATCGGTATAGCTGAACAAAACACAGAAATCGTTAAAGTTGACCGATGTTTTTATGCTCCGTTTCTTTACATGCTAAAAAATTCAGACCTCTTTACAAATTTGAGTGAGAAGCAGTATATGCCGTTTCTAAAAGACAACTATCCGGAAGCCTATACACAAGTACTAAAGCTGCAAACAGCAAACCGATACTGGAAATACTATCATGATGCCGATGTGGAAGCCAGTGTAGAAGATTCAAATTCATAAATACGGAGGAAAATCAAATGAATGATGTAACAAAGGAAGATATGATTCAGGACAAAGAAGAACAAATTGTGCAGGAAGAATCCATGCCTATTGATTCTGAGAAACATGCAAAATTCATGGAAGAATCCAAAGAACGGATGAGTAAAATCTGTACGCAGATTGCTTATTTGGAGAAAATTGCAGGAAAACGTTCTGTAGATTATACACAAGAAAACGTAGAAAAAATGTTTTCCTACTTGGAAAATCATCTTTCGAAATGCAAGGAAACATTTATGGCACGATTTGAGAACTCTGATGACAGCCAGAAATTCGACTTTGATTTTTAAGGAAAGGAACAGATTGGAATGGAGTTTACTGGGTTTACAAGACCGATTGATACAATGGGTAGATTGGTGATTCCAAAACGAATTCGCAATCGGATACAAAC
>JAUNJC010000110.1 GCA_030523195.1 Oscillospiraceae bacterium | reverse complement strand
TTTGTAGAAGCCTATTCAAATTCTCTTTTTTTCTTTTATGTTCAGGTTTATCATGCAGACTTTCAAGATAACGGTCAATGGTTTGCTTATCTTATCCAAATCAACGTACTCTTTTTTGAGATAGCAGTACTCCTCGTAAAGTTTTTCATGCTCCTTATACAACTGATGACACTTTCTGAAGAACCATGATTGAAAAGGTTACTGTTTTTCACGATAACAGAATGCTTTTTCAGTTCTTTGATGGAACGGAAATAGAAGCATAAACACTTAAAGCAATGCCGCCGCAGTAGTCAATACGATTACTGCGGCGGTGATTTTTTATTTAGCGATATTGTAATTATACTATTATTTGTCTTTCAATTCTAAATCCTATCAATTGTTTTCTTTACAAAAGGCAAAGCCGCTCCGACTGCCGGTGCAATTTCGCCGTACTGTCCAATGATGATATCTGCATTTCTGTCGCAAAAGAACGGCAGAGATGTTATTTTTTTTTTCAAAGCATCTATATCGGATGTATCAAGATATGGCGCTAAAAAGCCACTGATGATGATATCGCTGTCTATTACCGTATTAATATTTCTTATGGCATCTGCAAGATTTGACAAATATTCGTCCCAAATCGCACTGTATTTTGAATCGCCGCTGCGAACCAATCTGAAAAAATCATCAAAAGAAATTTCCCCTATTTCATGCTGCAAGCTTTCTGCTGAACAGTATGTTTCCAGACAGCCCTTAGCACCACAATAACAAGTTTTTCCATCTGAAATAATTCTCATGTGCTCTATAGTTCCGCTGTACATGGATTTTCCATGGTGCACCTTTCCATCTACTATAAGAGCACTGCCTAAATTTTTATTCAGAAGAAGAATGATCGCATCAAAAATTTCAGACTGATTCCAAATCTCAGCATAAGCCGCCGCCTTGGAGTCATGCTCTACTATACATTCATATGGTATATATCGTGTGAGATCTTCGGTTTTCAGCCCTGTTTGTTCCAACAGCTTTGCATATTTGATCTCGCTTCCATCGGTAGAAATAATTCCCTGAACGGCAATGCCCACACCTAATATTTTATCCGGATTCGATTCGGCAGAGTTAGCAAGTTTCATGACCTCTTTTCCGAGAAACTGATAGTATTCTTCGTCTGCGGAAAAGCGTTTTTCTACTGTTCGTTGAAGTATGATCTCTCCGTACAGATCTATTGCGGCAAGGATTATCTTCCGCTTAAAAAGAAACACACCAATAGCTGTACGGGCGTTTCGTACAATTTCAATTGCCTGTGCTTTCCTTCCGCCGGTAGATTCATAATATCCAGTGCGGCATATCCAGCCGTCCTCCTCCAGTGCTTTCAGATTCTGTGTGACAGTTGTCAGTCCCATATTCAGCTTTTGAGAAATGGCTTGCTTGGAAACAGAACGTTCCTGATAAATCAAACCATAGACCTTACTGCGATTGATTTTTTTGACTTCTATGGTTGTCATACCTAAATTCGACATTTTCATTACCTCTTTTGATTAGATGTTGCTTAAAAGCATAAATATAAGTATACCACACACAATTTCATTTTGCAACCTCATTTTAATAGGACAATATGCACAAAAAATCGTGAAAAAATTTAGTGAAAATACCACTTGTATCAAAAGAAAGAGTCTGCTATAATATACTTGTAATCAACAGTTACGCATAAGTCAAATTCAAAACTATTTTTATGGAGGTATTTCTTATGAAAAGCGCAGTATTTTATGGTAAGCACGATCTGAGAGTAGAAGAATCAGCAATGCCTAAGGTTGGAGCAGAAGATGTTTTGATCCAGGTAAAGGCATGTGGCATCTGTGGCACAGATGTACACATCTACGAAGGCGACAAGGGTGCCGCAGAGGTAACACCACCTACCATTCTTGGTCACGAATTTTCTGGTGTTGTTGCTAAAATTGGTGCAAACGTTACCGGTGTAAAAGTAGGTGATCGTGTCTGCATCGACCCGAACTGCTATTGCGGCAAATGTGATTTCTGCCGTAACGGAATCGCACATTACTGCACCGATATGATCGGATATGGTACAACAGTAAACGGCGGATTTGCTGAGTATTGCAGTGTGAATCAGCGTCAGGTCTACAAACTTGGCGACAACACAACATTTGAGCAGGGTGCAATGACAGAACCTGTTGCCTGCTGTCTGCACGGTATGGATATGTGCAATATCCAGCCCGGAAGCAGTGTAGTCGTAATCGGTGGCGGAATGATTGGTCTGTTAATGCTTCAGCTTGCAAGACTGGCAGGTGCCGCTCGCACTGCTCTTCTCGAACCGGTTGAAAGTAAGAGAGAAGTTGCAAAGAAGTTGGGGGCAGACGTATGCATTGATCCTATTCACGAAAATGTAAAGGCTGTTCTTGCTGCAAACGGAATGAACTGGGTCAACACTGTGATTGAATGTGTTGGCAGAACCTCTACGATAGAACAGGCAATCGACATTGTCGGAAATAAGGGTACGGTTATGATGTTTGGACTTACCAAGCCTGATGATACAATCTCTCTAAAACCTTTTGAAGTATTCCAGAAGGAAATCGAACTGAAAGCATCCTTTATCAATCCGTATACGCAGAAACGTGCACTTGAACTTATTGATTCGGGCAGACTGGATGTTTCCAGCATGGTTTACGCCGTGGCAGGACTTGATGAACTTGCAGATATTCTCTCAAAGCCTGAACTTCGTGCAAAGGGCAAATACATAATCTCTCCAGAGAAATAAACAGGAAAGCAGGTGTTACAAATGACGGAAGCAGTTTTCACAGCAGAGCCTATGCGTTTGATCATTTCAGCAATCGCCGGCATTGCAATTCTCTTAATACTGATCTTAAAATGCAAACTTCATCCAGTACTAAGTCTGTTGATTTCCGCACTTGCGATCGGACTGGGTTCAGGAATGCCCGTAACATCCCTCATGGAAACTGTGGAATACGGTGCAGGAAATACGCTTCAAGGAATCGTTCTACTGATCGGATTGGGCTCTATGTTCGGCGGAATACTGGAAGTTTCCGGCGGTGCGCAGAGTGTAGCACAAACAATGGTAAACAAGTTTGGCGAAAGCAAAGCAAGCTGGGCTTTAGGCCTTACAGGACTTGTGGTCGGCACAACCGTATTTTTTGAAGCAGGCGTTGTCATTCTGATTCCCCTGGCATTTGGACTGGCAAAGAAAACAAAGAAATCCACACTTGCCTATGTGATTCCGCTGCTCGCAGGACTTGCAACCGGATTTGCTTTCATTCCTCCATCAGCAGGCTCTGTACTGGTTGCCAATATGCTCGGCGTAAATTTAGGTGTTATGATTGCCGTTGGTGTTCCGGTCGGAATCATCGCTGTGATTTGTGCAGGCGTTTTGTGGGGAAAATTCTGCGGAAAGAAAATTTATGCCGAGCTACCTTCCAATATGCGTGAAATCACAGATTCCGGAGAAGAAAAAAAGCTTCCGCCATTTGGACTTGTACTGGGAATTATCCTAATTCCTCTGGTACTTATCCTGATGAATACCATAACGGACTATATTTCTATGCCGAACGCCCTAAAAAGCATATTTGAGTTTCTTGGTACTCCTTTTGTCGCACTGATCATTGCTACGTTGTTTGCAATGTATTTTCTTGGCACAAAACAGGGATATAACGGTGAAGATCTGAAAAAAATCTTGGATCGTGCATTAAAACCAACAGGTATGATTTTGTTGGTTATTACCGGAGGCGGTATCATTCGCTGGGTGCTGCAAAATGCAGGCATGGGTGATATCATTGGACCAGCACTGGAGAAAAGCGGTCTGCCATTGATTTTAGTAGCATTCCTGATTGCCGCATTGATCCGTTCTTCCGTTGGTGCAGCCGTCGTAGCGATGACAATGGCTGCCGGAATCATGGCTTCTATGCCCGCAGTACAAGCGCTTTCTCCGGTAGAACTGGCAGCTATGGTCTGCGCTATCAACGGCGGAGCAACTGCATTCAGCCATGTCAATGATTCCGGCTTCTGGCTGGTCGGTTCTCTTCTGGAAATTGACGAGAAAAGCACGCTAAAATCATGGACAATCATGGAAACCATCATCGGCATTGTCGGTCTGGTTTGTGCATTAGTGATATCAATCTTTGCATAAGGAGGAAAAATCATGCTGTTAAAAGTAAAATTAGGGAATACAGTCAATATCAAAAATCTTGTCAGTGCAGTAGCAAATCTTCCCTGCAATGCCGATTTACAGTCAGGTACATTTGTCGTAGATGCGAAATCTATTCTTGGTGTGCTGAGTCTACCTGCTAAGGAATTCGGAGTATTGAAAGTAGACTCTGACAACCCGAAAATCTGCACTCCCCTGCTGGAACATCTGGAGGCTCTGGGAATCCTATGCAAAGAGGGACCAATGATACAAAAAACCACATTCCTTGCTTGTGCACTGGGCGAAATGCTGATAGACTTTACCATGCAGGGAAGAAATGAGCAAGGACAGCGTATCTTTGCACAAAACGCAGGCGGAGCACCTGCAAACGTCATGGCGGCAATGGCAAGACTTGGTGCAAGAACCGCCTTTATCGGAAAAGCCGGCAATGATATGCACGGCAGATTTCTCAAGGAAACATTGGATCACAACGGTATTGACAGTTCCGGATTTATTCTCAGCGACGATTACTTTACAACCCTTGCCTTTGTTGACATAAAGCCTGACGGCGATAGAGAGTTCTCTTTTGCAAGAAATCACGGCGCAGATAAAATGCTGGAAAAGGGCGAAGTGCCACTTGATCTGATTCGCAACAGCGGCATTCTGCACATTGGTTCTGTTTCCCTAACAGACGAACCGGTTCGCAGCACCACTTTATTTGCAGTACAGAAAGCGAAAGAAGCAGGTTGTGTCATCTCCTATGATCCGAATTATCGTAATACTCTTTGGAAAGACGAAGAAACTGCAAGGATACAAATGCGCAATATGCTGAAATATGCGGATTTAGTGAAGATTTCCGATGAAGAAACAACGTTACTGACAGGTGAATCCGATTATGAAAAAGCTGCGGAATCGCTGCTGCGTCAAGGTGTGAAAATCGCCGTAGTTACGCTCGGCAAGCTGGGGGCTTATGTAAGAACCTCCGACAGCGGAAGAATCGTAAAAGGTTTTAAAAATAAAGCAGTGGACGCAACAGGCGCCGGCGATTCGTTCTGGGGCGGATTTCTCTATCAGTTCAGCAGATGCGGAAAAACTCCGGAAGAAATAACGGTTTCTGATGCAGCCGAATTTGCAGACTTTGGAAACGCAGTTGCAAGCGTCTGCGTGGAGCATTACGGTGCGATTCCGGCTATGCCGACTATGGAACAAGTGGCTGAAAAAATGAAAGAAGAAAGGCGGATATAACTTATGGATATAAAAGAAAACGCAACAGGCATTCAGCATATAGGAATTCCTACAAATAATATTGATACAACAATCACATTCTATGAAACTCTTGGATTTTCTGTTGTACTAAGAACGGTAAATGAAGAAGCAAATGAGCAGGTAGCCTTTTTACAGCTGGGCAATCTGATGATTGAAACATACGAAAATCATCAAGCGGCTATGCAGTCTGGGGCAATAGACCACATTGCTATTGATGTTAAAGACATTGCATCTGCACTTGAATTCGTAAACGCCAAAGGTATGAACAATACAAATGATGTCATTCATTTTATCCCTTTCTGGGAGAATGGAGTCAAGTTTTTCAAGATTGAAGGTCCAAATAAGGAAATGATTGAGTTTAGTCAGATGCTTTGATGGTTTCAAACATTTGATTTCCATGAAAAAAATTTCTTGTGCGAAACAATAGAATATTCCCTTCCACTTCTTCTTAAAAAAGCGGCAAAAAGCAAAAGTTTCCTTCATACGAATCGTGTGGAGAAAACTTTTCATATAAACAGAATAATATTATAGCTAACATATTTTCATAATTTTAAGCGATTGGATTTTTTGTGTATCCCGAAGTCCGGACAAAGTACAGGTGCAAAAATAGAAAGATAAAATCAATCAATTTGATTTTCGATGTGTTCGCATCAAGCTGCTCAGTGAAGAGGATGAAATTCTGGTCACAAATCTTGACCGAAAGGATTTCCCTAAGCGTAACATCAAAGAAATTTATCATCTTCGATCGAAGAACTGCCATCAGATTGATTTACAATAATCTGATGGATATACTGTTCAAAAACGTTTTCTCTCTTTCGCATGCCTTGAATGTTCTTAAATCTAATATTATCAAACATCTTTCTCCCATCTGTCAGAATCGCTATTTTTATCCTATTTATTATGCCATGCAACACGATTTTTTTGAATTTATATATATAATAACAAAAATGCCACGCCCCACCGGATGAAGAAGAAAAGCCGATGGGACGTGGTTTGTAGGTTAGGAATTAAAAAATATTATTTTCTACACGCATATAAAATACATGTAGAATATTTATATCGTATCATAAATCTATACGATTGTCAAGATGATTTTTGTAATTTCCACGGAAATCAATTTTCGGATTTTTTTGGAAAACTTGTCCGAATCGTCCGGCAGATTCGCTACGCTCTCTGCCTATGATCGCTGTCCGCCCTTCTGTACGTGATACCAATTTACAATCTCTTTCTCCTAAATTTC
>JAUNJC010000014.1 GCA_030523195.1 Oscillospiraceae bacterium | reverse complement strand
TTTCTTGGATGAAAATTAAACAAAGTTTCCATGCCTTTTTTGTGCAATTGGATGATTTTTTAAAATATTGCGTTTTTTCGACATTTTTCGACAAAATTCGACAAATTTAGTATTGATTTTTCCTATATACAAAAGCATCAGCAAATCAAAAAAATGCTGTCGACCTCCAAAATCGACAGCATTTATATGGAAATTTCCGATGATTTCTGATTTCTTTATTCTTCTTCATCCTTGTGATCTGCATATAGTACTTTATGTACAATCCCTGCAATCGCAGCTCCCACAAACGGTGCAACGATAAACAGCCAAACCTGTCCCAATGCATCCCCGCCAGCAAAAACAGCAGGAGAAAGACTTCTTGCCGGATTGACAGAAGTACCTGTCAGCGGAATGCCAATCAAATGTACAAATGTCAACGTCAAACCAATGATCAGCCCTGCAAGAGATGCTGTCTTCTTGGTTCTGGTCACACCCAGAATGGTCATCACAAATACAAATGTCAGGACAACTTCTACTACAAATGCACCACCCAGATTCAGACCAACGCCGGACAGTTCGCCATATCCGTTTGCACCAGTGCCCTCCAGATTAGAATTTGCAGTGATCAATTTTAAGATGCCGCTGCCTGCAAATGCACCAGCAACCTGTGCAATCACATAGCCAATAAAATCTGTAACAGTCATCTTGCCGTTAATCAACACTGCCAGCGAAACAGCTGGATTTACATGACAGCCGGAAATATCGCCAATGGCATAGGCAGCTGCAACAATCGCCAGTCCAAATGCCAATGCAATGGCTGCCACCCCAAGAAAACCGCCATCTGTTCCGCCCGTAAATCCACCGCAGACTACCGCTGTACCGCAGCCAAACAGCACCAGTACCATAGTCCCCAAAAACTCTGCAATATACTTTTTCATAATGTAACCTCCTCCGCAGGCTTTCATTTTTTTATAACAGATGCTGCGGAATTCTGTCAAATAAGATACAGTTTGTCACTGCTCTTTTTCAATCATATCATATTTTCACAGAAAAGTCAACATATTTCTCCCAAAATACATCATTTTTTACAAAAAAGAAAAGATTACATGCACAATTTTCTGCCTATGCAAAGCGTCATCCCATTCGCACCGATGTCGCCGTACTTTTTCTCCGGTTCTGTGCTTTTTGATAAGGTGCAAACATTGCTTTTTCACTGCTTGTATGTACACGAAACAGCATACCGCTGTATGGGGCAAGCGGCAAGGTAATTTGTCCGCCTTTTTCTGTCGGCTCTGCCAGCAGCAATTCTGTATTTTTCTCTACCGTTCCATGATAACACGTCCAGTCCGTATGCAGCAGCGGTTCCAATGCCACACAATTCGGCACGGTTACCGTATATTGTTGATCCTGTAAATCTGAAAAATGCAGTACCACCAACAGGCGTTCCTGTCCAGCTCGGCGTTCATAGGCATAGATACACCGCTCCTCCTGATGGCAGTCAATCCAGCAAAAGCCCTCTCGTCGATAATCCCACTGCGACAGAGCAGCTTCCTGTAAATACAGTTGATTCAAATCCCGCATGAAATGATAAAATGCATCGTGAATCGGATATTCCAGCAAATTCCAGTCCTGTTCCTGTTCCTCTGTCCACTCTCGCAGCTGTCCCAGTTCATTGCCCATAAAGTTTAGCTTCTTGCCGGGATGCGTGTACAGATAGAGATACAACGCCCGTGCCTGCGGAAATTTCTGTTCATAGTCGCCAAACATCTTCTGTACAATGGTTGCCTTTCCATGTACCGTTTCATCATGCGAAAATGGCAGCAAATACCGTTCATTATAGTAATACATCATAGAGAAAGTCAGCTGATGATAGGCTGTCCCACGGAAAAATGGATTGCACCGAAAATAATTCAGTGTGTCATTCATCCAGCCCATATCCCATTTGTAGTCAAAGCCCAGTCCGCCATATTCCACTGGACGGGTAACGCCTTCAAAGTTAGTAGAGTCTTCTGCAATCAGCATCGCATCCGGATGCAGTTGGTGCAGCCCCTGATTCATTCGCTTGAGGAATGTCAGACTCTCCAGATTTTCGCCTCGATTCTGATCGCCGCCCCAATAAATCAATCGGCTGACAGCATCCATCCGAATCCCATCAAAGTGAAATTCTGTCAGCCAGTAATTCGCACACGATTGCAGGAAGCTGCACACTTCACCTCGAGAATGTATAAAATTACAGCTGCCCCACTCGCTGTAATTATTGCTGTTGTCATCTGGATATTCATAAAGGGAAGTTCCGTCATACCTTGCCAATGCATAGCCGTCTACTGCAAAATGCACCGGAACAAAATCCATAATGACACCAATCCCATTTCGATGGCAGAGATCCACAAACTTCTTTAACCCATCCATATCCCCATAACGGGAAGTCGGACTGTAGAAACCAGTATTTTGATAACCCCAAGAACAGTCTGCCGGATGTTCACTCAACGGCATACATTCAATGTAATTATACCCATTTTTCTTTGCATGGGCAATCAGCATGGGGGCAAGTTCTTCATAGCGGTACCAGCCATTCGGATCATTGGGATTGGTTTTCCAAGAACCAAAATGTACCTCATAGATGTTAACAGGACGTTCTAAATGTCCGCCACGCCGCTGCATCCATTCCCCATCCTGAAAATGATAACTGTTCTCATCCCGAATAATAGAAGCCGTTCCCGGCCGCATCTGCATTCCAAACCCATAGGGATCGCAGTGATCAATAAATTCGACATCTGCGTAATGTTCTGAATAAATCCGATATTTATACATCATCCCCGGAATGGCATCCCTGACGGTACAAGTATAAATGCCACCATCATGTGTTTTTTCCATGGGAATTTCTTCCCAGCCATTGACCTCGCAAATTAACGACACTTTTTCTGCATTCGGAGCAAGTGTACGAAACGTAACGCCGCCATCCTTCTGCACATGTGCTCCAAAAAATGTATAAGCGTGAAAAATATTTCCCAAAAAGAACTGATGAATATCCATGAATCTTTTCTCCTATTTTTTATTTTTTTGTAAAAGCCTACAAAATGGAACGCAAGAATTGCATTTTTTTCATGTTTTTATTATAATCAAAAAAGAAAGCGATCGCAAGTACAAAAATAGAACAAATGTACAAAGTCAAACAAATATAAAAAAACTGTTGGAGAAGAAAAATGGAAAACACGATAAACAAAAAGGATGATGTATATGAAGAAATCGAATGACCGAAGAATTCGCTATACCCGACATGCTCTGCAAACGGCATTGATCGAACGCATGCAGCAAAAACCACTGAATCGCATCACGGTACGAGAGGTCTGTGAGGCAGCAGACATCAACCGTTCTACTTTCTACATGCATTATAAAGACATGTATGATTTGATGGATGAAATCGAAGAACAGGTTTATCAGGATATTGATGCGATCTTCACCAAGGAAACACCCTCTGTACAGGATATGGAACAGCTTCTGAATTACGTACAAAAAAACAAGGATTTATTTCACTGTCTGTTCCAACAATGCAGCGGTATTTCTATTTCCCGCTTCTCTACCATTCTGCACGCACATTACGGCAAAAAGCTGCTGCACAATCCTATTGCTGCCCCATCATTAGAGAGCGTCTATCTATATGAATTTTTGTATACCGGCATTTTAGGTGTCCTGCAAAAATGGCTGCAAAATAACTGCAAAGATGATTCCAAACAGGTAGCAGAAGTCATCTGGCGAATGATCATTCGCTCACATCTATAAGCCCCAACCCCTTGCCACAAAGCAGACAAAACCATTGTCTACAAATCTCCTGAAAATCTCCGGTTCTCTGTGCAAAAACGACAAAAACCAATTTCATTTGAAAAAATTTCAAAATGCCATTGCTTTTTTTTACAGAATGCGGTATAATAAAAACAGATACCGACCGAAATGGAACGGTTTTCACGCATCGACGTGTCTCCGCAGACACGCAAACACTTTACAGGAGGAAGTTTAATTATGTTAGTATCTGCAAAGGATATGATGAACAAAGCAAGAGACGGCAAGTACGCTGTCGGTCAGTTTAACATCAACAATCTGGAATGGACGAAGGCTATTCTGAATACCGCAGAAAAGCTCCAGTCTCCAGTTATTCTGGGTGTTTCCGGCGGTGCCGGCAAATACATGACCGGTTTCAAGACCGTTGCTGCCATGGTAAAGGCAATGGATGAATCCCTGGGCATCACCGTTCCGGTTGCTCTGCATCTGGATCACGGTACCTATGATCAGTGTTATGACTGCATCAAGGCTGGCTTCACCTCTATCATGTTCGATGGCTCTCATTTTCCAATTGAAGAAAACATCGCAAAGACCAAGGAACTGGTTGCAGTCGCACACAAGCTGGGTCTGTCCATTGAAGCAGAAGTCGGTGCAATCGGCGGCGAAGAAGATGGTGTCATCGGCAAGGGCGAATGTGCTGATCCACAGGAATGCAAGACCATTGCTGATCTGGGCGTAGACATTCTGGCTGCTGGTATCGGTAACATCCACGGCGTTTATCCGGCAAACTGGGAAGGTCTGAGCTTTGAGACACTGGCTGCTGTCAAGGAAGCCGTTGGCGATATGCCGCTGGTTCTGCACGGCGGTACCGGCATTCCGGACGATCAGATCACAAAGGCAATCTCTCTGGGCGTTGCAAAGATCAATGTAAACACAGAATGCCAGTTGGTATTTGCAGAAGCAACCAGAAAGTATATCGAAGCAGGCAAGGATCAGCAGGGCAAGGGCTTCGACCCGAGAAAGCTGTTGCTGCCGGGTTACGAGGCAATCCTCGCAAAGGTAGAAGAGAAGATGAACCTGTTTGGTTCTGTTGGCAAGGCGTAAGCAATTCCTCTATCAGTTACGCTGTAATGCATTCTGTTATTATAAAATGACAGAAAAACCGTTTGAAAAAGTCACTTTTGATACGCTAGTGTCAAGAGTGGCTTTTTATTTTATATCACTACGGCTGGAGTATGAAACAGATTCCCATTTATCACCGATTGCCAGTCATTTTTTGAACCGTCTCTGCATATCATAAATAGGTTGCAAAAAATAAAGTATGCCCAGAATTCACAATCTGCTATTACAAAAGAAAACATTTTTTATAAAATATTGCAATATTTTTCTCTTTATGTTATAATTAAGATAGGAGGTGTCGAATTTCCATGAATCCTGTCGAAACTATCACCAAATCGATTGAAAAATCAAGCATTCCATCTGCTCCATCCGAATCCATATCTTCTTCTGTTCAAACACTCATCCAGCACAGTCAAACCAGTTTGGAACAGCTCAACAAAACCGATCAACACTTACAAACATGTTACGCCCAGTTGGCACAAGAAACGCTTCCGTTAGACACTACTGCACGCAAACGACATGAAGTACTTCGAGAGGAAATTGCTGCCTTAAAAACTGTCGCTGGAAATTATAAAAAATGTTACAGTACCTCTTCTGCGATGACGGATGAACTGCAAACTCGTCTGCGTGACACAGAACGCAGCCAGAAAAAAGGGATTGTTCCAAAAGCACCCGCAAATGCAACCATTGACTTTGCAGAACGAAAAAGAGACCACTTTGCACAGGGTCTGAATTTCTACAAGCTGTTTCTCATTTTCTTTGCTGGCAGCTTTGCAGGTGTTCTCGTAGAACTGCTCTGGTGCCTGCTGCGAAACGGCTATCTCGAAAGCCGTGCTGGTCTCGTATATGGACCCTTTAATCTACTCTATGGTGCCGGTGCAGTTGCACTGACGCTCGCTCTATATCAATTCCGTAACCGCAACAGCAGTATTTCTTTTTTAGGTGGTCTGCTTGTTGGCAGCGTAGTAGAATATGTCTGCTCATGGGGACAGGAAGTGATTTTCGGCTCTTGCTCCTGGGATTACAGCAGCATGCCATTTAACATCAATGGCAGAATCTGCTTGCTTTATTCTGTCTTTTGGGGATTGCTCGGCGTTCTCTGGATGAAAAATCTGTACCCCCGAATTGCAAAATGGATTTTACACATTCCAAACCATGCTGGAAAAATTATCACATGGATTTTATTTGCATTTCTTCTATTCGATGCAATCATGACAATTGGTGCTGTGTTTCGCTGGTCGCAGAGAATCGACGGCATCACTGCAACCAACGCACTTCAGGTATTTTTTGATGTGCATTTTCCCAATACCAGAATGGAACGAATTTTTGCCAACATGAAATTCCAGTAATCCCTCTTTTTCGTGTGCATTCGCTTTGCAACAAAATGCGGCAAAATATAACATAATTTTGCTTGACGACATTTTGTAAATATGGTATGCTGAAGAAGCTGTGTGCCAACTTGCTAAACGGAAAGGATTTTTGACGCATGATGACAAATCACTATTATTTCGCACTTATTCTTACCATTGCTATGTTCCGCTGCCAGACAACGGAATGTACCGCTGCTTAACCATCTATTACACAACCCAAACAACGCCGCTGGTGTTCCATGCACCAGCGGCGTTTCTATTTTTCATAACACAAAATTTTACCGAATCTGTCCGTCTCCATTAATCAGATACTTCACGGTTGTCAATTCTTTTAAGCCCATTGGACCTCTTGCATGCAGCTTTTGCGTGGAAATTCCAATCTCTGCTCCATAGCCAAATTCGCCGCCGTCTGTAAACCGTGTGGACGCATTCACATAAACCGCTGCGGCATCCACTTCCTGCTGAAACCGCTTTGCAGCCGTCAGGCTTCTGGTCACAATACACTCTGAATGCTTTGTACCATACTTGGCAATATGGGCAATGGCTTCCTCCAAACAGGAAACCACCTTGACGGAAATCTTATAATCTAAAAATTCCGTTGCATACTCGGTTTCCGTTGCCGGCAAAACGCTATCCCCCAAAATGGCACGGGTCTTCTCACAACCATAAATGGTAACATCATGTGCGGCAAATGCCTGCTGCACCATCGGCAAAAGCGTTTCTGCCACATCCGCATGTACCAGCAATCCCTCAATCGCATTGCAGACAGATGGCCGCTGTGTCTTCGCATTGTCAATAATACGAACTGCCATTTCATAGTCTGCCTTGCCGTCCAGACAGCGATCTACATACACATGACAATTTCCCACACCGGTTTCAATCACTGGTACGGTTGCCTGCTGTACCACTGCCTGAATCAATCCAGCACCGCCTCTCGGAATCAACACATCTAAATATCCATTCAGCTTCATCATATCGCTTGCGGTCTGCCGAGAAGTATCCTCTACCAGCTGCATAATATCTGCCGGAAACCCAACTGTTTCCACTGCTTCCCGCATAATTTCCATTAGACAGGTGTTAGAGTAAATCGCTTCCTTACCGCCTCGCAAAATGACTGCATTACCTGCTTTCAGGCAGAGGGTTGCTGCATCCACCGTCACATTCGGACGGGATTCAAAAATAATCCCAATCACCCCAAGTGGCACTCTGGTCTTGAGAATCTGTAAGCCGTTTGGACGAACCGAACCACTCTCTACAATACCAACCGGGTCATCTATCGCAAGCAACTCCTGAATGGCATCTGCCATGCCCTGAATGCGTGCTGGTGTCAGACGCAGCCGATCCTGTAAAGAAGCTGTCATATTGTTCTGCACAGCAGCGTCCAAGTCTTTGGCATTTGCCTGTAAAATTCGCTCCTTCTGCTGCGTCAATGCGGCTGCAATGGCTGCTAAAGCATCATTTTTTGCCTTTGGGCTGGCATTGGCAATTGCCGGTGCAGCGATTTTTGCCTTTTCCCCCAATGTCTGTGCGTAGTTCATCTTGCCGATTCTCCTTTCCTTTTTTTGGCAAGAAACAATGTTCCTACCGACTTGTTATCAAATAAATCATACAGCAAGTTGGGATTCCTGCCGTTCATAATCACCATATCAATACCGTTTTCTGTTGCAATCTGTGCTGCATTGAGTTTGGTTGCCATACCGCCCGTTCCAAGTGTTGTGCCGGCACCGCCTGCCATCTGCAAAATGGAATCATCAATTGCCTTGACAAGCGGTACCACTTCTGCATCTTCATGCGTACGCGGATCAGCGGAAAACAAACCATCAATATCCGAAAGAATCAACAGCAAGTCCGCATCTGCAACCGTCGAAATCACCGCAGAAAGGGAATCATTTTCTCCGATTTCCAGTTCCAGTTCATCAATCGCAACGGTATCATTTTCGTTTACGATCGGAATTACACCCAATTCCAACAGTCTTTGAATTGTATTCTGTACATGACGACAGCGTTCCGGATTCTGCACAATGGTCTTTGTCAGCAGAATCTGTGCCACGGTAATGCTGTATTTGGAAAACATATCATCATAAATATGCATCAGTTCACACTGACCCACTGCGGCAGCAGCCTGCTTTGACGGCGTATCCTTTGGTTTTTCGGATAAATTCAGCTTACCCACACCCATGCCTACCGCACCGGAGGAAACCAATAGAATTTCTTTCCCAGAATTGTGCAAATCTGATAGCACCTGCACCAGACTGGTCATCCGTCGAATATTCAGTTTCCCTGTTTTATGGGTCAAAGTAGAAGTACCGAGTTTAATGACAATCCGTTTTTTCTTTGTAAAATCCACCATTGTTTTCTACTCCATTTTTAATGTACTACATGCTGCGGCGTTCCATTCAAAAAAGCAGCCACGTTGTCGGTGACAATTTGCAGCAATCGCTTTCTAGTTTCCAGCGGTGCCCATGCAATGTGCGGGGTAATGGTACAATTCGCCAGCTGCTGCAGCGGTGTATGTTCTGACATGGGCTCTGTATCCAATACATCCAGTGCAGCCCCTGCAATTGTGCCATCTTGCAAAGCCATAGCCAATGCTGTCTCATCCACAATGCCGCCTCTTGCCGTATTGATGAGAAAAGCATTTGGTTTCATCGTTGCCAGCCGTTCCCGACAAACCAGATGTGTCGTTTCCGGTGTAAGCGGCGCATGAATGGTCAATACATCTGCACACTGAAACGCTTCTTCTATCGAAATCAACGGATAGAGGCACACCTGTGGCTGTGTCCGTGTGGCAATCCGCACTTGCATTCCAAAGGCACTGCCAATCTCCGCAACCTTTTTCCCAATGCTCCCATAACCAATGATGCACAAAACCTTTCCTGCCAATTCCGCAGTTGGATAGGGAAACCAGGAAAACTGCAACGATTTTTCCCATGCTCCAGCACGTACCGCACGGTCATAGGCAGCAATGCGACTATAATGATGCAGCATCAGGGCAAAAACATGTTGTGCCACTGCCATCGTAGAATAACTGCCGGCATTGCAGACGATAATATGCCGCTTTGCAGCAGCAGCCATATCAATGTTATTGTAACCGGTTGCCATCACGCCAATGTATTTCAGATTGGGGCAGGACTGCAATACCGCTTCTGTAATCGGTGTTTTGTTACAGAGCAGTAATTCCGCATCACCAATTCGAGCAGCAGCCTCTTCTGGTGCTGTCAGCGGATAGGCTGTCACCTCTGCCAACGCCTGTAACCCATCGACAGAAAGGTCGTCTGCCATAGAAAGGGTATTCCAGTCCGTTATCACCAGTTTCACTTTGCATCTGCCTCCTGTTCCTTTTTGGGACTGCGAATGCGAAGAACAATGCTAATGATCACTGCAAGGAGCATATCCAATCCAATCAGCAATCCAACAACATAAAACAGAATTTTATTTTCCGGCTGAATATAAATCAGCAGCGAAGCCGGCATCGCAATTGCCATCATCAACTGATAAGGTTTTTTCAAACGAATGAATTGCGCGAAAAAAAAGACACAGCCCAGCACACACAATACAACATGGTATGGCAAAGGCAGTGGAAATGTAGTTGCATCCATCTTATTGGAGCACTTCCCTTCTTATAGGTTTGATCTGGAAACAGATACTTCCTCTATTATAAACGATTTTTCGCCGTATTGCAAGTAGTTTTCCAGAAAACACATCAAAATCTATTTTTGTTTTCTAAACTTTTTCTTTTTCATATACCGTCTGTCCTCATGACAGCAATCATGCATCACATTGTATGATTTGCAATCATGCGTCATATCACCTGATTCTGAAATAACATCCGCAATTTTTCTCAATTTTCAAAAAAATGCATTGCAATCCATAAAAATTTATAGTATAATGAAAATGTATGTGTAAAGCACAGGCGTACACGCCGTATTTTTGAAAAGAGAGGTTGACACTATGATTTTATTGGATGAATTGCGTGTAACCATGTCGGACTACCAGAAAGATATGGAAGAGTTATACGAAGTACTCGGCGTTGCCGCAGCAAAAGAACGCTATGATGCATTGCAGGAAGAAGTGGCAAAAGAAGGGTTCTGGGACGATCTGGAACATTCTCAGAAAGTGCTACAGGAATCCAAAACACTGGAAAATAAAATTACAGCTTATCATAAAATGCAGACAGAATTGGATGATATTATTACACTGATTGAACTTTCTCTGGAAGAGGGCGAAACCGAAAGCACACCGGACATCAATGCGGAAGCAGATGCATTTATTCAAAAGCTGGAAGAGATGAAACTGTCTTCTCTGCTGACCGGCGAATATGACCACTCCAACGCCATTCTGACATTTCATGCCGGTGCAGGCGGAACAGAAGCACAGGACTGGGCAGAAATGCTTTACCGGATGTACAACCGCTGGGCAGAACGGCACGATTTTAAGGTTACCACACTGGACTATCTGGACGGCGATGAAGCAGGACTGAAAAGTGCATCTATTCTGATTGAAGGCGAAAATGCCTATGGATTCTTGAAATCAGAATCTGGCGTCCATCGTCTGGTACGAGTTTCTCCATTTGATGCCTCCGGCAGACGGCACACCTCCTTCTCGGCTGTAGAAGTTATGCCAGAAATTGATGACAATATGGAAGTCGATATCCGTCCAGAAGATATTAAGATGGATGTATTCCGCTCCAGCGGTGCCGGCGGTCAGCATATTAATAAAACCAGTTCTGCGGTTCGTTTGACACACTTGCCGACCGGCATTGTCGTTGCCTGCCAGACACAGCGAAGCCAGTTCCAGAACAAGGAATATGCAATGAAGATGTTGAAATCCAAACTGGTGGAAATCAAAGAACGGGAACATCTGGACAAAATTGCAGACATCAAGGGCGTACAGAAAGAAATCGCATGGGGTGCACAGATTCGCTCTTATGTATTCATGCCCTATACATTGGCAAAAGATCACAGAACCAGTTTTGAAAACGGCAACATTCAAGCAGTCATGGATGGCGACTTGGACGGCTTTATCAATGCTTATCTGAAAGCATTATCCAGCGGAAATTTGCAAAAGTAATTGTTATATATATATGTCAAAAAGAGACTGTCACATTGCTGCGGCAGTCTCTCTTTTACTTGTCTAAATTGGGGGACAAGCCGTAACGGGCGTAGAAAGCTGCAATGTCCGACTCCGCCCGCACCAGTTCCGCATACCGCAGCTTCTTTTCTGTAACATCATAAAAACCAATGGTTTTTTCACCCGTACAAATGCTGGACTCAATTCGGATTTGTTCCGGCGTACAGCCATCCGGCAGCGGCAGTGGTTTTGCAGTTCTTTTTCTGGAGAAAAGATGCATGATTCTTCCCTTCCTTTCTTTTGGGATTGTGACAGGATTCCAGCGGCATGATAAAAGGGAAACTGCTGCTTCTTATCAAAAATCGCTGCTTTCAGTATAGCGTATTTCTAAAAAAATGTCAATTTATATGAACTGTTTTAAGGAACATATTTGACAAAAACAGTATGAATTTCCCTTGACAATCCAAGGAAAATACAGTATAATAAAAGTTGTATTTTTTGCGGGTCTGCCACAACGGCAGAGCGGATAGATATTGGAACAATCAGTAAAGGAGTAACGCATCATGGCAATGAAACAGATTTCAAGAAGCGGCTACGAAAAGCTCAAGGAAGAACTGGATTATCTGGTAAGTGTAAGACGTGCAGAAATGGCACAGAAACTGAAAGAAGCCCGTGCACAGGGTGACCTTTCTGAAAATGCCGAATATGATGAAGCTAAAAATGAACAGGCTATTCTCGAAGCACAGATCAATGAAATCCAGTATACATTGGATAATTCCGAAGTCGTAGAAGATGACAGTATCTCTCTGGACGAAATCGGACTTGGCTCCATGGTCAAACTGAAAAATTTTCAGACCAATCAGGTCGAAACTTGGCAGATTGTCAGCAGCAATGAAGCAAATTTTGCAGAACATAAAATTTCAGATGACTCCCCCATTGGGAAGGCGTCTCTGAAAAAAAAGGTGGGAGAAACCTTTCAGGTTTTTGCACCCGTCGGCACACTGACCTTTGAGGTGCTGGAAATCGGCAAGTAATGCCGAAAATTTTGGAGTTACGGAGGATACCCTATGGCACAACAGCAAAATCCACAGCAGAATCCAGCTGCGGAGACCGAACAGGATATTAATATTTTAAAGAAGATTCGGATGGAAAAACTGGCAGAACGGCAAGCTGCTGGCAACGACCCGTTTACCATCACCAAATATGACGTGACAGCACATGCTGCTGATCTAAAAGCATCATATGAAGCAACCGAAACCCAATTGCTTGCAGAAGCAAACGGCGATGAAGAGGCATTTCAAGCAAGTCTCGAACCGCTCAAAGAACAAACGGTTGCCATTGCTGGCAGAATTATGAGTTGGCGAGATATGGGACGTGCCAACTTTATTGATGTACGAGACAGCACCGACCGCATTCAAGTTTATGTCCGCATGAACGATATCGGCGGCAAGGAAGCCTTTAAGGAATTCAAAAAGTGGGACATCGGCGATATTGTCGGCGTGAAGGGCTTTGTCTTCCGAACAAAAAAGGGCGAAATTTCTGTTCACGCACAGGAAATCGTCCTGCTCTCCAAGTCTCTGTTGCCGCTGCCAGAAAAGTGGCACGGTCTAAAAGATCAGGATACCCGTTACCGGAAGCGGTATCTGGATTTGATTGTAAATCCAGATGTGAAAAAAACATTTATCACCAGAAGCCGCATTCTGCGAGAAATCCGGAATTATCTGGACAATATCGGTTATGTAGAGGTGGAAACACCGGTACTGCTGCCAATGCAGATTGCAGCGGCTGCCAGACCGTTTGTGACCCATCACAATACACTAGATATGGATATGTTCCTGCGAATCGAAACCGAATTGAATCTGAAAAAACTAATTGTCGGCGGATTTGACCGAGTTTATGAAGTCGGCAGAATCTTCCGGAACGAAGGAATGGACCCTTCTCACAATCCAGAATTCACCTCTATTGAGATGTATCAGGCATACACCGACTATAAGGGTATGATGGATCTGATCGAAGATCTGTATCGCACGCTTGCAAAGACCATCTGCGGCAGTGACCGCATCACGTATCAGGGTGTTGAAATTGCTCTGGGCGAACCGTGGGAACGCCTCACCATGGCAGAAGCGGTACAGAAGTATGCTGGCGTGAACTATTATGACTGGGAAAGTGACGAGGCTGCAAGAGCTTGTGCCAAGGAAAAGGGCGTGGAAGTCGAAGAGGGCGAACAGGCTACAAAGGGACATGTTCTCATTGCGTTCTTTGATGCCTTTGTAGAAGAAAACCTGATTCAGCCAACCATCATCTATGATTATCCAGTGGAAAATTCCCCGCTGGCGAAGCGGAAACCCAGTGAACCGGCATTCACAGAACGATTTGAATACTTCATCTATGCAAGAGAAATGGGGAATGCATTCTCAGAACTGAATGACCCGATTGACCAAAAGCAGCGGTTTGAAGCACAGGTTGCTGCCAGACGAGCACTCGGTGACATGACCGGAGAAGTGGATGAAGATTTTGTCAATGCATTGGAATATGGTATGCCGCCAACAGGCGGTTTGGGACTGGGGCTAGACCGTCTCGTCATGTTGCTGACCGACAGTGCATCCATTCGAGATGTTCTGCTGTTCCCGACCATGCGTCCACTGCCGAAAAACGGACAGAGTGAAGAAGAAACAGAAACGAACCATGCTTAAAAAGTAACGATTCTGCAACAAGAGAAAGGGGTGTTATTAGAAAACAGAACACCCCTTTTCTTTTTATATTTATCATATTAAAATTATCTCTTGAAAGGAGCTTTTATGTCGGCAGAAGAATCCAAAGACAAATCGCAAACAACCAATGCATCCACTGAAAAAAAGAAAAAAGAAAAAGGAAAAAGCTTTCTGGAAACCATGCGGGAGATTGATGCAAAGGAACAACAACAGGAAGCAGCCAGAGAAGCCGCTATCCAACAGCAACTTGCGGAAAAAGAGAAGCGAGAAAAAGAAGCATATGCTGAAAAAATCCGACAGGATCGCATTGAACTCATGCGATTAAAACAAGGCGTCATTACAGAAAGTGACCGCATTCAAGAAGAAACAGAAAACAAACCAAAATTACCGCTGGGGAAAAAAATTTCCAACTTTTTTTACCACAACAAATGGTGGCTGGGTATTGCCTGTGTGCTGGTTCTTTTATTCGGATATATGGCATATCAGGAGATTACAAAAGTCGATCCAGATTTCGTTGTAATGGTATTGACGGACAATGAACAACTGCAAAAAAAATCACAGGAACTACAGGCTTACTTTGAACCATTCATTGAAGATGAAAACGGCGATGGGAAGAAAGTTGTCAGCATTTACTGCATTCCTGTAACGGACGACATCAACGATATGGACTACTACACAGGCAATGCGACAAAGCTTTCCACGCAGATGCAAATGGCAGCCGGTGTGATGCTGCTGACAGATGCAAAGGCAAATGATTATATTTCCGCTGAAGACACACTGGTCAATCTGGAAGAGTTGTACCCTGAAGATGCTCATGTGCGGGAATATGGTTATTATCTACGGTATACCGACTTTGCACAAAAAATTGGCTATCCTGATGGAAAACTGGATCGAGATCTGTGTATCAGTCTGCGAAAGCCAAAAAAAACTTACGACAGTCTGGAAGAAATGCAGAAAACATATGCCATTGCAGAAAATGTATTGCAACAAATGATGGCAGATCTGGACGGCACAGAACCACCAGAAGACGTACCACAAACAGAACCAACTGTCACAACCGAAATGGAGGAATAACCATCATGCTGCGAATTGGATGTCACTTGCCCTCTTCTAAGGGGTATCTTGAAATGGGAAAACACGCTGTTTCTCTTGGTGCTACTACCTTTGCTTTTTTTACCCGCAATCCACGAGGTGGAAAAGCAAAGCCCATTCAGGAGAAAGATGTCAAAGCCTTTCTCGCTTATGCAAAAGAGCATGACATTGACCGTCTGGTAGCACACGCACCTTATACCATGAATCTATGCTCTGCAGATCCCAGTATCCGGCAATTTGGAATGGATATGTTGGCGGATGATTTACAGAGAATGGAATACACCCCAAACCAATATTACAACTTTCATCCGGGCAGTCATGTCAAGCAGGGGGCAGAAACGGGCATTACACAAATCTCGGAAACGCTCAACAAGGTATTATTTCCAGAACAGACCACAACTGTCCTGCTGGAAACCATGGCTGGAAAAGGCAGCGAGGTTGGCAGAAACTTTGAAGAACTGCGTGCCATTCTTGATCGGATCAAATTGCAGGAGAAAATGGGCGTCTGCTTGGATACCTGTCACATTTGGGACGGCGGATATGATATTGTTGGCAATCTGGAACAGGTACTGGAAGAGTTTGACCGCGTCATTGGCTTGCATCGGCTGTATGCGGTGCATTTGAATGACAGTATGAACCCAATGGGGGCACACAAAGACCGTCATCAGAAAATCGGACAGGGACACATTGGACTGGAGGCATTGACCGCAGTCGTACGGCATCCCGTTCTAAAAAACCTGCCGTTTATTCTGGAAACCCCGAATGACGATGCTGGATATGCGGCAGAAATTGCACAGCTGCGAAAACTGGCAGATCAATAAGGAAAAAATAACCAAAACAGGTGCCATCTGCGAAGCCAACAGATGGCACTTTTTTGCTGCAAAAAATTTTTTTCAAAAACCCCTTGACAAAATGAGAAAAATGGTGTACTATGTTGATAGTGCACTAATAGACATAGCAGCTTACTGCTGTGTACCGCAAAGAGAAGGAGGCATCCAGATGGAGTTTCAAAATAACTATCCCATTTATCTACAAATTGCAGACGACATCAAACGCCGGATTGTCATCGGTGAGCTGCATCCCGGTGATAAACTCCCTTCCAATGCAGATTTAGCAGTTGCCTATACCGTCAATCCAAATACCGTACAGCGTATTTACCGACAACTGGAAACCGAGGGAATTACCTTTACCAAACGTGGTGTCGGAACGTTTTTGGTCGAAGATCCCAATTTGACGGAAACCCTGCGGAACGGCATTCTGCATCAAGAAGTAGCGGCATTTCTGCAAAAAATGCAGCAGTACCATTTTACAAAATCTGCACTCTTCACAGAGATGGAAGTGCAGCTGGAAAAAGAGGAAATAGAAACACAAAACCATTGACAAAGGAGAAAAGGGATTATGCTGAAATTTGAACATGTCGTAAAAGGGTATGACACCAAGCGAGCATTGGATGATTTGACCGTGGCATTTGAACCGGGAAAGGTATATGCACTGGTTGGTCCAAACGGTAGCGGAAAAAGTACCATGATGAAATCCGCAGCCGGTCTGGTAAAAATCACGTCTGGCAACCTGACCTACAAGGGAATACCCATCGGGGTAGAGAGCAAAAAGCATATTGCTTATATGTCAACAGAACCATTCTACTATGATTACATGCGAATTCAGGATGTAAAGAACTTCCACAAGGATTTCTTTGCCGATTTTGACCCGGAGCTGTTTGACCGTCTGCTGGCATTTATGGAACTGACACCCGACTTAAAAATGCGGGCATTGTCCTCTGGTATGGCAGCAAAACTGAAAATTGCAGTTACCCTTGCCAGACGAGCAGAAGTCATTATGCTGGATGAACCGCTCAACGGCATTGACTTGATTGGACGAGATCAGATCATTCACACCGTTATTCAAGCAACCGGGAATGGTGCCACCTTTATCATCTCCAGCCACTTATTTGATGAGTTAGAACCCATTGTGGACAATGTAGTCATGATGAAACATGGCAAACTGGTGCTGGAAGGCGAACTGGAAAATATCCGTGCACAGTACGGTAAATCAATTTCTGATTTGTATCGGGAAATTTATGCAGATACCGCTGTACCACAATTTTAAGCAGAATGATAGAAAGACAGATTACAGGGAGGATTTTACATCATGGGAAATGTATTCAAATATGAAATTAAGAAATCCAGATTTATGTTTCTGGTTGTTGGAATTGTCATCGGCTGTTTGGAAATTGCCTATCTAATCGGATACGGCGGTATCACGCTAACCGATGGGAATAATGATATTTTTTCAGGTATCTGGATGACGGCAACAGTATTACTAATCATTGTTGCCTGCTGTTCCCTGTTAATTGGAGCTCTATACAGTGTGCTCCTATTTGACAATGAGATTCGCAAAAAGTCCGGTTATATGCTATTCCTGACGCCAACCCCTACTTGGAAATGGATTCTTTGCAAGGTGCTAATGGGCTTATTCGCAACCGCTGCACTGGTTCTAATCTTTGCGGTTCTGGGTGTTGTAGATATTCTTCTGGTGATTAAAGAGACGGATATCAACAGCCTCATCGGTCAAATTCTGATTCCATTGCGAGATTTCTTTACAGATAATACTGGTTCTATCATTTTGTTCCTGTTGAATATGATTCTGCAAATTGTGGTTACCATCACAACCATTTATCTTGCAATTACCATGGCAAGAACGCTGCTCGGCAATAAGAAAATCGGTAGCTTTGTCGCATTTCTCTTCTGGATTGGGCTGGAAATGCTGCAATCTGCCATCAGCAGTGTCATCGGCATGGTTTCCGGTGGTATGTTCTCCATGCATTTTGAGATTACAGAAAACGGCTTGGTTTATGGCTTGGATACTGCCATCCCATTCCTGATGCTGGCAATGGGCATCAATCTGGTGTTTGCTGCGATTTGCTATGGTGCAACGGTTTACCTAACCGATAAAAAAATGAGTTTCTAAGGAAATCTTGCAATGAAAAAAATTATCAAGCTGGCAATTTTGACGGCAGCTGTCATTTATATTGCAAAAAAAGTTCCGACCTATGGGAAACAACTCCAAATCTTCGTAGAAAACAAGCGGAAACACATACAGGAAACCTGACAGCAGAAGCCAAAAGCGCAGGAAAAATGACAAACAATTATAATTTGCTTGTTCCAATGTAGGTTTAAAATAGAAATCACCGCCGTTTGCAAAATACCCCTGCAAACGGCGGTGATGTTTTTGCAGGATAGAAAAAATATAAAATCATATCAACAAATCAACCTGCTATACGGTTATTTTCCTCTCCCCGAAAAAATTTTTATTCTTGTGAGATTTTTTGCCCTCCTCAGTTGTTATATGGGTGAAGTACTTCAAATACAGAAAGAAAGGAAGGTGGAATGCATGGAAAAATCCCTGTTTCAAAAAAAGTTAACCCAATACAAAGACATGGTCTACCGCATCGCCTATACCTATCTCCGCAATCAGGCAGATGCCGAAGATATTGCACAAGAAACGTTTTTAAAATTTTACCAGTTGTCCAAGCCATTTTCCGATGCTGGCATGGAAAAAGCATGGTTGATTCGTGTCACCATCAATGCCTGCCACAACCTCAAAAAATCCACATGGTACAGCAGACGGGCTGCGTCAAAGGAAATCCCGGAATTATTCTCCGATCCAACTGACAGCCTGCTCTATGAAGAGGTATTCGCTCTGCCGGAACGCTATCGAGTTGTGATATTACTCTATTACTACGAGGAATATTCCATTCAGGAAATTGCAGACCTCACCGGCAGAAATATTTCCACCATTCAAACACAGCTTGCCCGTGCCAGAAAGAAATTAAAATTGGCACTGACCGAACAAGGGAGGGAATCTTATGAACAAGGAACGTTACAAACAGGTTATGAATCACATTCAAATGCCTGAACACTGCGAACAACAGATTTTAGAAAAAATCGAATCCAACGCCAAACCCGTCCTGCATCGCCGGACATGGAAACGCAATGTGAGCGCTGGGCTTGCCGTTGCAGCTTGTGTAGGTGTCATTGGCATGATTTCCGTCTCTGCCATACAGGGAACCAACTGGATTCGCCAATTGTTCCCGAACAGCAGCGATGAGGCAGCAACAGCACAATATGCCGTAGAACAAGCGGGCAATGTTTCTGCTTTTTCTGCCGATCTGGAAGATTTGGATGCCGAACTGGTTTCTGCTTTTGCAGATGAATCTAATCTGTACTATGCTGTTCATCTGACACCGAAAACAAATGATCCAGAAAAGTATACCAATCAATTTACCATTTCGCCGACTGGGAATCAATGGTTTACTGGAGAAACCCGTATGGACTTGATGACAACTGGTTCTACAGCAACAACACCAGAAGAAAATGGATATCTATTTACCAACAAAATTCATCTAGACAATGGCACATGGAAAAATCAAACAGTATTCAAAGAAGAAATACAAGCCCAGTTATGGCAAGGCGAAAATTACGGTAAGCTTGCACAGAATTTCGGAGTCATTGGTACCATTTCAATTACCATTGATTTGCAAAGTGAACCGCAGCAAACCGTTTACACCGCCTCGGGACAGTGGAACAACGAAAAAGGCTTTTTAAATATAGAACAAGTCATTTTGCAGCCGCTCACACTGACCATAGATGGTACGGCAGACAATCAGACTAATCGTGCCGAACAAGTATCTGTCATACTGGCAGACGGCAGCACCGTAGCTGGAGAATATATGTCATCTGGTTACCGCAACCAGGGCATTGTAACTGAAAATCTGACACAGGTCGAACAATTCCTCTATCTGGAAAAGCCCGTTGACCCAACCGCTGTGACTGCCGTGCAAATGGATGATGTGACCATTCCACTCACATGCAAGGCAGACAATACCATTCTTGCCCCGTCTTCCATGACAGCAACGCTTTCTGATTTCACCATCTCCGGAATGGATGGCTTTACCGTCACACCGCTTGGCGTCATCAGCGATGGCACAAATCTTGCCATGGTGATGAATGCTGCACCAGACGATCCAACTGCACTTCCAGAAGGCTTCCAAATTGATATGGATTTCCTCAGCCTGCAAGTGGATGGAAAACCAATTTCTGAATTCCTCGACAGTGGCGTATCGACTTGTGAAAAAGGCAACGACGGAGAATATGTCATCACCTGCAAAATCCAAATGGGTGCCTTCCTGCAAGAACAGGCAGATGTCCAATTCGATTTACACACTTCTGATCATAGCAGCCGTGGCACAGTCGCTTTCCATCTGGACAACATTCAGAAGATTCCGAGCATGACCTATACAGCGGACGGCACATGGAAACACTATGTAGAAATTCAAAATTCCTATCGGCTCTTCAACGTCCAACAAATCACTTGCTTCACCTCTCATATCAAACTAACTGGGCCGATGGATCCCGATTTAATGGCACAGCCGGAATCTGTTTCTGTCATTCTAACAGACGGTACAGAAGTAACGACAACGAATTTACAGCAGGGAAAAGGGGGAACGATTGCAGGGTACGGCATTCTTCACCAGCCAGACGGTACAGGTGTCTTAGAATTTGACCTATCTCAGCCGATTAACCCGAATGCAGTTGCATCCATCAAACTGGATGATGTCACCATCTCCCTGACAAAAACGACAACAGAATAACGATACTCTCTAAAAACTCCATCTTCATAAAAAGCCGGTGTTCCGCTCTATCAGAGAACGAAACACCGGCTTTTTCTTTTTATTTTGTAAACAGCTTAATCGACTTCATCCACGTCCCAAGTTTCTATAGGATAGTAAGTGAATGTCCAGATATCTTCTGGTTTCTCGGCTTCTATGCCAGTCATTCCATTGATTTCCAGCATCATTGGTTGAGAAGCATATAGTTTGATTTCATGCAGCGTGCCGTTAAAGTAGGCAATCGCACTAACTACATCTGCATGATTCACATCTAAATAGGGCTGTGCTGCATTCACAATATAGCTGCCTTCTTCCACTATCATACCATATTCATATGTCATCGCTCCGCTGTGTGCAAACGTCAGATATGGTGTAAATTGCTGCATCTGCAATGTTTCATCCATCACTTCCCAGTAACCGTAAATGATGTCTTCTACGGAATCAGACGGGACAGCAAAGTCATTCATCGAAACGGGCGTACAGATAGTTGGACAAATGGCACTGGAAAGCATGCTTTCGCATTCATTTGCCATGGATAAAAATTCTTCCATCAAAGCAGAACCATCCGGATTACACTGCATATCCTGCGGAAGATAATAGAATATACAACCCTCTGCATAAGACCCTATCAGGACAAACGGCGTGTTTGCAGCTTGTTCCAAACTAGTTACATGAATCGAAAACAGCTCTCCACCGCCATTGGTATCCTCCCATACAGCACGATGATAAACCGTTCCCTCCTGTACAAATATTCGTTCTGCCCAAGACGCCGGTAATGTGATTTGACAAGCACCCTGATAGAAATTCAGCAGCACACTGCCATCTGCCTGTATCACTGCGACAGCAGAATCATCCGTTTCTACAGAAACAACTGCCGCAGTTGTTGTAACTTCTGTTGTAGTGACTGCTTCTATTGTTGTCATCTCCGTCGTATCCACGGTTGTTGTACCGACAGTTGTAACAACTTCAGTTGTAGAAATCGTTGTTTGTGCAGTCGTAGACGTTGTTGTGAATAGATTTCCCCCACTGCTGCTCGAACTGGATTTTCCACATCCACTGCTGCACAGCAGACACACTACAATACAAAATAACGCCAATTTACGATAATTTTTTGGCATTTTATTTTCTCTCATAAAGCACACTCCCTCTCCCTGTAAAAGAACCTATAATCCCTTTTTCACTTTTAATCATTTCTTATTTTATCATAAAACTAAGAATTTATCATTAATTAAATGAGAATAAAAGCTAAAGATCTGTGCTGTTTTAACGTTTTTACAACATCAACAATAAAAGTATAATTTTATATATTTTTCCTTAGACTATTTTTAAAAAATGTATTTGTAACCTGTCTTCATAAAAAAGCCGATATTCCACTCTATCAAAGAACGGAACACCGGCTTTTATTTTTTACAAAGTAAATTATACTTTCTCGGAAATTATTTTACTCAATCCGTAACCGGAAGCTTCTTTTGCAATCCAATGCAAAATTCCATTAACAATGTAACATCAAAGTCGTCTACTACCCCATTTGCATCACAGTCCCCTGCAATTTTCTGTGTATCAGTTTCAGAAATAACATTTAAACAAATCTTACTCAGATAAATTGCATCCATCAAATCGACTTTGCCATCCATTGTAATGTCTCCTATCAGAATATTGGAAGGCTCTGTCGTTGTTGTCGTTCCACCGTCTACCAGTGTGACCAAATTGCTCTGAATTAAGTAATCTTCTACATCCTTTATACAAGTAAAGGTATGGGATTCGCCTGCTTCATCCTTATATACAATATCACCATAATTGATAATATCATAATATTCATTTCCAGAACCAGCTTCGCCGCCCCGCATCACAATATCCGCATTTGGAAAATCAAAATTTTCTTTTGTACGTGCACCAAAACTAAACTTTGCTCCCACATCGAAAACACCTGTACTATCATCCAGCCAAGATATAAAAGGGCTTGGCATATCATACCCATAGAACGTAAATAATGTACCAGTTTCCGTATTGTCGTACAAGTACAAACCGTACGTCCTTCCATCTTCGGAATACGTTACATCTCTAAGTCGTGTGAGTCTTTCTTTCTTGGGCACTGTCGGTGTCGGTTCTGTAGGCGTCGGTTCTGTCGGTGTTTGTTCTGCCTTTCGTTTAGCAAGTACTACCCACGGCAGTTCTTCTTCTGGGATTTCATCTATGTTCAACAAATTCACATCATAATTCTGCATCACATAGTCTTCCACATCTTTTATACAAGTAAAGGTGTGAGCTTCGCCTGCTTCATCCATCCAGATAATGGGTCCGTAATTGATAACTTGATATGTATATTCATTAGTTCCAACTGTTTGCCATTTTGTAATTTCTGCGTCTGGAAAAGAATATTGCTTAAACAAATTCTCGCTATAACAAATACCATAATCCTTTTCAAATGTGTCCGATTCCATAAAAAGAGACCAAACTTCACACGGAACTTCTCGTCCAGAAAAGGTAAATGCAGTTCCGGTTTCATCATTGCAATACAGCCACAGGGAATAATAATCATCGACTTTTCCAATCATATTCACTAAGAACTTTGATTCCACTGCGAATGCCGTAGTGTTGCTAATCACCGGCAAAGAAGTAGCCATTAAAGAAAGAGAAAGTACACTTGCCAACAGTTTTCTTGCAGTTTTTTTCATAGTAACCATCCTTTCCTACACAAAGTAAGGTTTTACTCAATCCGTAACCGGAAGCTTCTTTTGCAATCCAATGCAAAATTCCATTAACAATGTAACATCAAAGTCGTCTACTACCCCATTTGCATCACAGTCCCCTGCAATTTTCTGTGTATCAGTTTCAGAAATAACATTTAAACAAATCTTACTCAGATAAATTGCATCCATCAAATCGACTTTGCCATCCATTGTAATATCTCCAAGCAAAATATTGGTAGGAACATTTGTTGTGATATCTGTTTTACTAGTATCCAAAACTGGAAAATTCTGAATTGCATATTCTCTTACTGCTTCCATACTATCAAAAGTAATATCCTTGCAAGATGAGAATGTATCTTCCTTTATCTTATGAAAATCCAATGGAATGACTGGATAATTTTGCATCACATAATCTTCTGCATCCTTCATACAAGTAAAGGTATGCTTTTCACCATCTTCATCCGTATATATAATAGTTCCATGATTTTCGACAAAATAAGTATCTTCACCAGCTGCATTAAATACTTTAATATCTGCATCAGGAAAATAAAAGTATTGCATAATTGCCTCTGTATAATTAACCATTCCGTCAAATATAGTTGGTTCTACAATCAAAGCCTTCATATAAAAAGGGACATCCTGACCGCAAAAAACAAATGCTGTTTCCGTTTCCTCATTATAATGCAGGGACAGAGAACTCGTTGCATAATTACTTCCTTCCGGATTTATTACACGACCAATTTGCGTTGTCATATCTCTTTCTTCCTTTGTTGGTTCCGAATCTGTAGTGGTTGTAGTTGTTTCTTTTGACTCCATAAGTGGAAAACCATCAGCCACGTATTCTTTTACCTCTTCCATATTATCAAAAGTAATGCCGCTGTAGTAGGAATTGAGAGAAAGAGAACCCTTCTCTATCTTATGGAAATCCACTGGGATGACTGGATAATTCTGAATCAGATAATCTTCAATATCTTTCGCACATGTAAAGGTATGTGCTTCGCCAGCTTCATCCGTATATGTGATCGCTCCATGATTCATAACACGATATACTACTGGATCTGGCTCATCACGTCCAACGTAATGGAGATATTCTTCTTTTATTTCTGCATCTGAGAATGAAAGTACTTTCATAAACTTTTCTAAAAGAACATGTTCTCCATCAAATGCGTGATCATCAATCAACAGCATTCTTACAATGAAAGGAACATCAATACTACGGTAGACAAACGATGTCTCCGTTTCCTCATTATAATATGCAAACACAATAGTGTCCTCGTATTTTGATTCTCCATGCGTAAGCACCCGACCAAGTGGAAACTCCAATTCCCTCCATGTTGGGGCAGGATAAGTTATAACCGGTTCGGTTGATTCCGCCGCAAATGCCGTAGTGCTGCCGATCACCGGCAAAGAAGTTGCCATCAAAGAAAGGGAAAGTACACTTGCCAACAGTTTTCTTATAGTTTTTTTCATAACGACCATCCTTTCTCACATAAAAAGCGGTTAAAGCGTTGTAATTTGACCAGCCAGATAACGATTGATTCTCGTTAAATCATCCTGATCAATATTTCCATCATGATCCACATCTGCTGCTAATTCCATAACACGTTTTGCTTCGGCGGAAGTAACATCATAATAACTGCCGCCAAAGGATGCTGTTCCAGCAAGATAGTAAGATAGATATGCAGCATCATTGTCTGTAATGACACCATCATGATCAATGTCGCCAACTCGATAAGTAACGGCTGCAAAGGATGCGGTATCCTTGTTTTCGTCTGAAGCAACTTCAATCTTTCCTTTGATTTCCTTTACTAAATCTTTCTCATTTGTAAATGTAGATGTTCCACTGGAAATCTTGCAATCTGCAAGTGCTACAGACTCTCCCAGTCCCAAATTTTTGGTATTAACAGCAAAACAACGGTATTCCCCAATTGGATATATCGTAGAAGAAATCTCTTCTCGAATATGAAAATCAGAAACAGAAATACCTGCTGGAAAAGTCATATCGACTCTAAGATTGTTTTCTCCCACATAAGACCCTCTCATAAAAATCAAACAGGGATGAGAACCCGGTGTTAAAGCACTTGTGCTATGAAAATATGTCGTACCGGAAGCCTGTGCAGCAAACGTCTCCTGCAACTGCTCCTTGCTATTCTCACATCGTGCCATGATTTCCTTTGTCTCTTCCAAAGAGACACCCTCACTGGACAGATACGCTGCTACTTGTTGCAGTTCCCCATCTTCAATGGATGCAACATATGCTTGCATCTCACATTCCATTTCTGTCATTTGCATTTCCTCTGCAAATGCTGGAACAGCGGTTGTTGCCATTGCAACTGTCATTGACATCGCAGAAATTCCTGCGATAAGCGATTTTACTTTCATATAAAATCTCTCCTTTTGTTATTTTGCTGTTCCCTCAATCTTTTTATATTATAAGTATATCACAAATTACCGCTTTTGTCAAGTATAAAATGCATATTTTTTTCAATTTTAGAAAATTATCTCAGTACGATTTCAGATAACCGTTTTACAATATACTGAATGTTACAATTAAGGGAATTGATTTGCTTCTTCCCTTTCGACAGCATTTGCACATGGGTTGTGCTATAATCAAAAAACAGGCGGTGATGTACATGCAAACCATCTATCTGGATGTCCTGCTGTTCTTCAACTTTTGCGTCAACTATTTTCTCCTGCGCAGCACAGCGTGTCTGACGCACACGCCTTGCCGCATTCCCCGCTGCCTTGTCAGTGCCTTGCTTGGCAGTCTGTTTTCCCTTGCCATTCTTCTGCCGCCCTTGCCTTGGTATGCTACGCTGCTCCTGCGAATCGGTGCAGCTGCCTGCATGAACGGAATCCTTTGCCTTGGATGCTCCAAACGAACATTTCTACGGCAAACCCTTTGGTTCTTTTGCTTTAGCATGCTTTTTGCTGGATTCCTCATGGCAGTACAGCAGTGTACGGACAGCCAACGTATTTTTGTAGGAAATCATTGCTTTTATCTTCAGCTTTCTCTTCCCGTCTGCATTCTCTGCACCCTGCTTGCTTACGGTATTCTTCGCATTTGGCATATCGTTCGCCTGCACAGCCGCCACACAGATTTGCACTATCGAGTGTTGATTCGCATTGGTACAGAGACGATTGTACAAAAAGGATTGGTGGATACAGGAAACAATTTGGTAGACCCTTACAGCAGTCTTCCCATTATTGTATGCAGCAAACATGCTTTTGCACATCTGCTTTCGCAATGTCAGCAAAAACAGCGGCATTATCACTATGTTCCCTATGCAACAGTATCTGGCACCAATCTGATGCCGGTCTTTCAAGCGGATGAAGTTCTGCTACAGAACGAAACCACCGGAGTCCGCCAGCAGGTTGCTGTTCGCATTGGCTTAGCAGAGGCACAGGACAACGCCATCTTCCATCCAAATCTTCTCCAAACCGTTTAACAGAAAGGAGTCTGTATGATGAAATCTTTGCTGCAACTTCTGCGGCAGCTACAATTCTGGCTGCGTCCCTGTCAGATAGACTACATCCATGGAGCGGATACCCTGCCGCCGCCACTTTCTGCACCAGAGGAAAAGGCAATGCTGGATGCACTCGCCAGTGGAAATGCAGATGCACGAGAGCAGCTTATTGTTCATAATCTCCGACTTGTCGTATATATTGCAAAAAAATTTGAATCTACTGGAATCGGCTTAGAAGATTTGATTTCCATCGGTACCATTGGTCTCATCAAAGCGGTCAACACGTTCTGTCCCACTAAAAAAATCAAGTTGGCAACCTATGCCTCTCGCTGCATTGAAAATGAAATCCTCATGTTTTTACGAAAAGCAACACAATACCGTGGAGAAGTTTCCATTGATGAACCGCTAAATATCGACTGGGACGGCAATGAACTCCTACTCTCTGATGTGCTTGGAACAGATGCGGATGTGGTCAGCCGCAATATTGAACAGGAATCAGAACGGGATATGCTTCGCTCTGCTGTTTCGGAACTGGGGGCAAGAGAACGGGAAATCATGGAACTGCGGTTCGGGCTGCTGGATGGCAAGGAGAAAACGCAAAAGGAAGTTGCTCAGGCGATTGGCATCTCACAATCCTATATCTCTCGTCTGGAAAAGAAAATCATTCGCAAGCTACGGGGAACACTTCAACAATTCAATCCATAAAAAAAAACCGCTATACACGAAATTCGTGCATAGCGGTCTTCTTTTAATAGGAAAATAATTATGAAGTTATCCTGTAAACATCTTATTCTGTAACTGGCAAAGTCGAAATCAACAGGACAACATACTGAATCAAGGTCTGACTATCTAATTCATTAACTGTCTTACTTGCGCTAGGTGCATATACATCTGCATTCAAAGACTGCTGGTCAGAGAAAGTAATTTGATTTGCCAAGAAACGATTCAATACAATGGCATCTCTCAGGTCTACAATACCGTCCAAATTGGTGTCACCATACAACGGTACAAGCGGAGCGGTCGTCGTTGTAGTAGTAACAGCATTTACAGTTACTTCTACAGTTGCAGTCTGTCCCTTAGGTGTAGTAACGGTAATTGTAACAGTACCACCAGCGTTACCAGTTACATTTCCGTATTCGTCTACGCTTGCAATGCTATCATCACTGGAAGTAAAAGTACAATTATCTACATTGGTTGTAATTTTCTTGGTATCGCCGACTTCCAGTACCATGTTCTTCGGATTTGCGGTCAAATCCTTTTCAAACATATCTGACTTTGCAGTATTATTCTTGTCATCCGTAGTATAGTAAACCGTTACATCCTTTACGGTTGCAGATGTCACTTCCTTTGCAGAAGCATCGTCTGCATAATACAGACCTAGCTTAAAGTTGTCATTTGGCTGTTCTGTACTAATATAGTTGAGAATCGGAGAACTCTTGTTTACCGAACCGTCTTCTGCATACTTGTAAGTGGTTGCCACTGCCTGCGGCATTACCCACATATAAGTGTATTCTTTCTTTGCGTCATCTGCGCTCAACAGTGTGATGGAAGTTCCGTTTGTATCTGCCTGATACCAGTGGTCATCACTCTTCTTATCCAGAACAGTCGTACCGCTGCCCAGTACCAGCTGTCTTGCACTGACCTTGGTATCCAGCGTGAACAGAATTGCATAAACGTCTGCTGTGTTCGTATAAGTCATCTGATCAAAATCAGCGAACAAGAACTCAGCTGGATCTGCACCTGTGGTAAGAGCAGTATTGGTTGTCAAAGTCTGGGAAGCCTGATATGGGAATGTAATTTCCTGCGTATAGGTCAGCATTGCACTGTCGATATCCAAAGATTCCAGTGCTGTATATTCTTCTGCTTCAATCTCACCATACCAAAGCTGGAAAGAGAGAGAAGTAGACTGCTTCACATCTGCATATGGTTTTACTTCTTCCGGAACATCCCATGTTACTTCTACATAGTCACCAAAGTTCTGTTCCTTGAGATCTTTACCATTCTGTACCGTTACGCCAAATTCAGCACCAGCATTCTGTACATTGGTCATGATCTCATCATAGTTATCTGCACCAATATCATTATACCAATAACCAGCATTCGGATCTTCCTTAAATCCTGCCAGAGAAGAATCTACTACGTTTCCATCTGCATCACGACCGATTGCTGTCTTCGGTGCTTCTGTATCCGCAGGTGATTTTCCAAATACGTTCAAACCAGCACCGTACATAACACGTGTTACATTCTGTCCCTCTGGTGCACGCATCACTAATGTCAGAGCTTCTGGTATAATTCTTGCTGCATCAGAATCGGCAGTAATTCCGAAATCTGCATAAGAAAAACGATGGCTGTTCAGCGGAAGTCCAGCCTTACGAACATCAGCTTCTTCCATTACATTGCCGTTTTCATCTTTCTGCGTCTTATAGTATTCTTCACTATAATCTTTTCCCTTTGGGCTAGGTGTCAAGGTAATCGTATCTGTACCATAATTTTCCTTTGCAAATGCCTTTAGGTCTTCTGCATTGATCTTCTTAGTCAGTGTTGCAGAAATGGTAGCGGTGCCATCCTTGTTGTCCACAAAGGAATAATTGCCGCTCTGCGTGTTCTGGCTGTTATAGAAACCAGCATCACCGGTATTCGGATACTTGGCTTCGACTTCTTCGCCGCCGCCACCCTTATATCCGGCCGGCGGAGTATCCGTCATCATATCCTTTGCCGTACCGTTTATGGTAACACTCTTCAAGGTAACTGGGATTGCAACCCCTTCGATCGTATCCGCATAGCAGTTCTGCATATCGAAACGCTTTTCTTCGTTCCACCACTGACCAACTGCCCACTCGTGTTCGCTATCATAATAATTTACGTCAACTTTGCTCAGATCAATGGTAATGGTGAAATCGTTGCTGGTGGAATCGCCATAATCAATATAGCCCTCAATGGCTTCTTCAGCAGGAGAATACCAGTCACCATACTTTTCTGTAACATTGATGCCAAACCAATAGGAAAACTTTGCAACCTGTTCCGATGCGGTAAAATTAAACTGCAAGGAAGTGATCTTATTTGTTTCGCTATAATTTTTATAAGCAGTTTCTTTCAAATAAGAAGTATACCGGCAATCTTTCCAGTTCACTGGTCTTTCCTGTGTATTGCCACCACCATCTTTATAGGTTTCCGTTTCCTGAGAAGAAATCGCCAGTTCTTTATTTACGGATACCTCTGATGTCGCTGCCCAAACAATTGGGGTAGCAACCAGCGTCGTAGAGAGCATTGCTACACTCATGACCGCAGCTGCTGTACGCTTTCTCCATGTGTAATGTTTCATGAATAACCATCCTTTCTCTTCTTTAAAATTAATGGGTTTATGCCTACGTCATAAACTATTCATTTCCGACTGGTTCTATTATAACATAACCTTTACCTTAAATTGTGGATTTTTTTTGAACATTCAAGCGAAAAAGCGCTTCTAAACGTAGAAAATCAACCTATTTTTTTGTTCAGTTTACACAAACATGGAATTTATTTCCTGAAAAGAAACTTAAATTTCTATTTTTTCACGTACAATATCTCTTTCAAAAACCATATTCTTACAAATCATTTTATACAAAACACGCTGGGAAAAGAAGCATTTTATTCTTCCCAGCGTGTCATCTTATTTATGATATTATGCAAATTTCTTCAAAAACAATTTTTCATTGTTATTGATCAGTCGATCAGCAAGTGCATCACAAACGCCAATCAACATTTGCTCATATGTACACTGCAAGGGAGAAATTTGATTCTCATTTCCCGTCTCCAAGCGATTCATACAACCGCAAGAATTGGTACAGCGTTTTTTCAGGGAACACGCCTGACAAACCGTCGGCGTTGCCTCCCTTTGTACCAGCTTCCGGACTTTTTCCTGATCCAATCCATGAAAGACATCGCCCAAGCGATAGGCAGGATCGCCAATGAACTGCGTACAGGGATACAGTGAACCATCCGGCGTAACAGGCATTTGCCGCAATCCTAAATGACATTGTTCGCCAGCACACCTGCCTCGAATGCTGTCCTGAATTTTACTGTCAAATGTCCCGAAATAAAATGGTGTTCCCTTTTCAAATTCTTCCGCATAGAAATCTGCCGTTCGGTTCAGTTCCATTTGCAACTGTTCCAAATGGGCATCTGTCCAATGCACTCGTTTTCCATATGCCAATGTAGCGGTAATATTGCGAAAGCCCAACCCATGAAGATACCGAACAGAATCCGCATAAGTATCCACGGTCTGTGGTGCAATGGTCATCATGGCATAAGATTCCGGCATCATGGAAAGCAATAATTTTGCATTTCGTTCCAAATCAGAAAACGTTCCGCTTCCATCCCGATAACAGCGGCAGCGATCCTGCCCGCAGCCATCAAAGGAAAGTCCGATAAACAATCCGATTTGTTTGGCATAGGCAATAAAAGCCTCATCTAGCAACGTACCATTGGTAGTCATTTTACAGCTAAACGGCAGCCCTGTTTCCTTGGAAAGGGTCTGACAGCGTGCCACTGCCTTGTAAATCAAATCTTTTTGCAGCAGCGGTTCTCCACCGAAAAAACAAATGCCAGCTGTGGAGCCGCTTTGAAAAATATACTGGCAGGCAGCCTCTAACACTTCCTCCGACATAGTTCGGCTGCGTTTTTCATGGACGCAGTAACTGCAATCCATATTACAATCTTCTGTTAGGTGCAGGGTAACGTGCAAGACAACCCCTCCCTATTATTCCGATTCTGCCGGTGCAACGGTCGTTGTGAACGTTGTAGCAATGGGTTCTGTCGTTGTCTGTGGAACGATATACGTACCTGCTAACATTGTATCGGTTGTCGTTGTGGTTGTCTGCGGAACAGTATATGTACCTTCTA
>JAUNJC010000109.1:1971-6720 GCA_030523195.1 Oscillospiraceae bacterium | reverse complement strand
ATAAAACACATTGCAGTCTATATACTATTTATCTGCAAAAACAGACTGCTGCTTCATTTGATTCTTATTTTATTATATCGAACTTTTCGTCTTCCGTCAAGGCTTTTTTCCATTCTTTCCGAAATCTTCTGTATTCTATCTGTTTTTCAAAAAAAGAATAAAAAAAGATAGCAAATTGTCATAAAAAGACTGGACTTTTCTACTTGAAAATTGTATAATAAAAATAACATTTCGATCTATGGAAGGATCTTCCAGAAAAACATACACAGATTCTTTCGATATAAAACTAAAAATCTTTTTTACAATTGAACAAATTTGGAGATGAGAAAATGGAACGATATATGCTTGTAATAGATTATAACGCCACGTTTGGTCGTGCTGTTTTAGCACGTTATAATGGGGAACGCCTACAATTAGAAGATGTTCATCGGTTTGAAAACGAACCTGTTCGCATCGGAGACACCGTTTTCTGGGATATTTTACGTCTGTTACATGAATTGAAAACAAGTTTGCTGCGTGCTAACTTTATCAGTGAAGTAGAAAGTCTTGCAATTGATGCATGGAGCAATGATTACGGTTTCCTATCAATAGATGGGGAATTGCTCTATAACCCACAACGTGGACAAGAAATACAAACATCTGAACAACAAGCAGCATTACAGCTTTGTTCTGCTATAACACTCTATGAAAGAACAGGAAAACTTCCCACAGCTTCCAGTACTCTATTTCAACTTTTCAAGCAGAAACAAAAACAACCGCTTTTGTTTTCTCTTACTAAAAACATATTGCCAATTGCTGATTTGCTGGCTTATTTTTTAACTGGTATTGCCACAACAGATGCGTCCTCCGCAAGCACCACACAACTGTACCATATCACTCAAAAAACATGGGATACCACACTTTGCAAGCAGTTCTCTATCCCAGAAACAATCCTGCCGAAAATTGTTCCCTGTGCGTCCTATAAAGGAACACTAACACCAGCTATTTGCCAAGAACTGAGTATTCCATCTTCAAAAGTGCTTTCTGTTTGTGGAAAAGACACACAATGTACTGCCTTAGCAGTTCCAGCAGAGCCAGACCAACCATTTTTATTCCTGCAATGCGGAATTTCTACACTATTTGGAACAGAATTACAAGAGCCCATTCTAACAGAACAAGCCGCTTCACTTGGCTTTTCTAATTTAACTGGTTACGGCGATACTGTAACATTTCAAAAACGGATTGCTGGACTATTTCTAATTCAGGAAACCAGAAGGTACTATCGAGAACAAGGAGAAAATTATAGCTATGCCAAACTGGAAGAACTAGCAGTGGCGGCTCCACCCTTGCAATGTTTTATTGATCCCAATGATCCCATGTTTTTTCTGCCCGGTAATTTACCACAAAAGGTACAAACATACTGCAAAAAAACAGAACAATATGTGCCAAAAGAGGTGGGCGAAATTGTTCGTTGTATTTATGAGAGTCTGGCATTACAGCATCGGAAAACAATGGAAGAGCTGCAATCCTGTACAAATATCAATTATTCCGTCATACATGTTGTCGGAATTGGTGCAAAGGATCCATTGCTTTGTCAAATGACCGCAGATATTTGCCAAATTCCTGTGATTGCAGGTCCAATTGATGCAACTATTTATGGCAATGCAGCTTTGCAGCTGCTTGCAATGGATGTGCTAGCAGATACAGCACATGCAAGAAGAATTATTGCACAATCTGAAACACTTCAAAAATTCATGCCAAAAACAGATTGCTTTGACGCTTATGATACTTTTTCCAAAATAATAAAAAAATAACGTAAATAAAAATAGATCAGAAATATTCCCATCTGGCTTCGAACAACTGCCTGATGGGATTCTTTTTGTTGAAAAACAAAAAATCAAACTGCATGGTATAGATAACAAAAAAAATTACATAATAGAAAAGAGGTGATCAAATGGAAACCAAAAAATATCGAAAAAAACCCGTTGTGGTTGAAGCCTACCAAACGGATAAAGAAATCATGATTCACACACTAGAAGGCAATATGAAAGCCTCCATTGGTGATTATATTGTAACTGGTGTAGATGGAGAAAAATATCCCTGTAAACCAGATATTTTTGAAAGAACCTACACGCCTGTTGAATAAACAAATTAAAGGGAGCAGAAATATGCTGAAAAGTAACCCAAAAGCAAACAAAGAAATACAAATTACAAAGAAAATTTCCAATCAAAATCAAGAACACAATGTGAAGAAAGAAGCTCTAGGTCCAAATATAAAGCAGAATTAATAATAAATATAAATTAAATAAATATTTATTATTTTACTGATATTCCAAATATAAATATATAGTATAAAAGAGATTGTTCTTGGTAGAAAAAAACCAAGAGCAATCTCTTTATTCTTATACTGTAACACTATCTTAGATAATTAAAATACCGATCAAATGAACAAGAGAAGCAGCAATCCAAGCGATGATACATTGTGCAATCACTACAAATACTGCCCATTTTCGTCCTAATTCCCGTCGTATTGCGGCAATTGCGGCAATACAAGGTGTATACAACAAACAGAATACCAATAATGCTGCCGCGGCTGGTAAAGATAACAAACTTGTTAACCCTTCCATTGTTCCAAAGAGTACAGATAAAGTAGAAACGACACTTTCTTTGGCAATAAAACCGGAAATCAATGCGGTAGAAATTCTCCAGTCCCCAAAACCCAAAGGCTGAAAAATAGGAGCAATCCATCCAGCAAGCAAAGCCAGCAAACTGTTTTGAGAATCTGTAACAATATTCAGATGCAAATCAAAAGTCTGCAAAAACCAGATGACCATTGTCGCAAGAAAGATGACGGTAAAAGCACGCTGAAGAAAATCTTTCGCTTTATCCCAAAGTAATTGTGTAACATTTTTGATGCCGGGAAGCCGATAATTTGGTAATTCCATGACAAAAGGAACTGCATTACCACGAAATAATGTACCATTCATGACAGCTGCTGCAAGAATCCCCATAATGATTCCGCCAAAATATAGAAAAATCATCACTAAGCCACTGTATTCTGGAAAAAATGCTTTTGTAAAAAAGGCATAGATAGGAAGTTTTGCAGAACAACTCATAAAAGGCGTCAAAAGAATGGTCATTTTTCGATCCCGTTCTGAGGGAAGTGTTCGAGTTGCCATCACACCGGGAACCGTACATCCAAAACCAATCAGCATCGGCACAATGCTTCTGCCCGATAAACCAATTTTTCGCAGCAACTTGTCCATTAAAAAAGCAACTCGTGCCATATATCCACTGTCTTCCAATAGTGACAGAAAAAAGAACAGTGTGACAATAATCGGCATAAAACTCAACACACTTCCTACTCCATTGCAAATACCATCAATAATGAGAGAGTGTAAGACAGCATTCACATGCCAACTTTCTAATAGGTAGTTTAGGTGATCTGTCACCCAGACAATTCCCATATTCAAAAGATCAGAGAGTCCTGCACCAATTACATGAAATGTCAAAAAAAAGACCAGTGCAATAATCAATACAAACATGGGAATGGCAGTAAATTTGCCGGTTAGAATGCGATCAATTTTTTTACTGCGGATATGTTCCCGACTTTCATGCGGACGAATAACGGTTTCTTTACAAACTCTCTGAATAAAACGATAACGCATATCTGCAATCGCTGCTGCCCGATCTAATCCGCTCTCTTCTTCCATTTGTACAATAATATGTTCCAGCAAATCTCGTTCATTTGCACTCAACTGCATCGCTTCTAAGGTGACTGCATCCCCCTCCACCAATTTTGCGGCTGCGAATCGAATCGGTATTCCTGCTGCTTTTGCATGATCTTCTACTAAATGCATAATGCCATGAAGACATCGATGCACTGCACCACCATTATCATCCTCGTTGCAAAAATCAATTCGTCCCGGGCATTCCTGAAACTGTGCAACATGAACTGCATGGTCAACCAATTCATCAATTCCTTCATTTTTTACAGCAGAAATCGGTACAACTGGTATTCCAAGAAAGGCTTCCATTTCATTGACCAAAATAGATCCGCCATTCTCTCGCACTTCATCCATCATATTCAATGCAAGTACCATAGGAATATCTAATTCCATCAACTGCATCGTCAAATATAGATTTCGCTCCAAATTTGTCGCATCTACAATGTTGATAATCCCCTTTGGTTTTTCATCCAATAAAAATTTTCTCGTCACAATTTCCTCATTCGTATAGGGAGACATGGAATAAATACCGGGCAAATCTGTCACCAATGTGTTATCCCGTCCTCGAATTTTTCCATCTTTTCGATCAACAGTCACACCGGGAAAATTGCCTACATGTTGATTGGAACCTGTCAGACGATTGAACAGCGAAGTTTTGCCACAATTTTGATTGCCAGCTAAAGCAAATGTCAATACAGTGCCTTCTGGCAGCGGATGTTCTTCTGCCTTAACATGATACTTTCCACTTTCGCCTAATCCCGGATGAACAGTATGCTTTCCGTTTGGACGACAAACAGAACATTCTGTTTGGTCATGTACATTGGTAATGGTAATTTTTTGAGCATCAGCAATCCGAAGCGTGAGTTCATAGCCATGAATTCGCAGTTCCATCGGATCTCCCATCGGTGCCAACTTGACCATTGTAATTTCTACACCGGGAATAATTCCCATATCTAAAAAATGTTGTCGCAATGCCCCTGTTCCACCAACTGTACAAACCTGAGCTACTTTTCCACACGGTAATTCATTCAACGTCATATAT
>JAUNJC010000109.1:0-1961 GCA_030523195.1 Oscillospiraceae bacterium | reverse complement strand
ACACTTTCGGATAAATGCACATGAATCCTCATGTTATTTTTCTTTGCTTCCTCATATTTTGAATTACACTTTTTAAAATCATCTTGATTTTTCCAGTGCTGGCATATCGTTCATTTCTTCTTTTTTCTTGGAAATACTGTTGAAGTATTCTCAAATCGCACACCAATAACTTTTTTCGATCACAACAGATCAAATCTCATCCTTATTCTTGAAATAATAGAAGTAATAATAGAGGCTTTCCTTTCCGATCCCTGCTTGTCTTGCAAGCACATCTACTGAAATTTCTCCGCTGGGCACAATTAACAACAGCTGTTCCATTGCATCAAAAATCTGCTCTTTCTTATCATTTTTTATAGAACTATCTCTTTCCTTCGTTCTGTTTTTTCATTATATCACAAATTTTCAATTTTTGCAATCAAATTTCTACAAGCACTTAACTGCTGGTCGAATAAGATCGTTTTATCCCTACTATGAATTAATCATTGATTTCATACTTGACAAATCATCAAAAATGTGCTATACTAATTTATTATCAGCATTACATGAATAAAATGCCAATAATAAATAAAAAAGGAGCGTTATTATGACTTACGAAGAAATTTTTAATAAGTCAAAGGAAATCATTATGCAGTCTGATGTCAGTGATATTCCTGGACATTTAGCTGTACAGATTAATATCACCGGAGAAAGTGAAGGTGCCTTTTACGTAGAATTAAAAAATGGTACGCTGCATGTAGAACCATATGAGTACTACGATCGTGATTGTAAGTTTATTGTTTCTGCAAAAGATTTTCTTAAACTGGTAGACGGTTCTTTAAATGCAGTTTTTGCCTATACAACTGGCAAACTCAAAGTAGAGGGCAATCTGGAAAAAGCACTCGAATTTCAGAAAATTGTGAACGCAGTAAAGGCGAAACAAAAGAAAAAATAAATCCAATTCCTTTTTGATAAAAATGATTTCGCAATCCCCTCTGCTCCAAAATCGGACAGAGGGGATTGTTTTTGTATTTTATTTTCACAAAACTACATGGTATCTGTACACTGACGAATTGTATCTCGCTGCAAAAGTATTTAATTCGAATAACCGGCGTGATTAGAACGCCAAAAATAAATGTCAATAATGTTTTGTTTTTATACGGCGAACAGCGAATGTCTTCTCTTCTAGATTGCAATTTTCTCTGATTGCAACGTTCGTTAAGGGAAACAGCTTGTTCCCCTCAACAATCCCTTTCTGTCAAGTTGAGTCAGCTTGACCGTAGTCCTCCGTGTCGTTAGAATTGAAACCATCATTTAAAAATCAATATTTCATTGACAGACTTTTTTCTTCATGTTATAATGAAATAATCCTACCTGTCTACTCATAACGACAGGTATAGAAATAGAAAGGATACTTTCATGAAAGAAAACGTCAACAAGGGGTTGAATGCTAAACAAAAAAAACGATTGTCTCGGACAGATTTCTGTGCAATTGCTGGATTGACTGCTCTGCTTACAGTCGCTCTTTGTCTGCTCTGGTGCATTCATCCAGATATGATATTCGGTTCTACGATGGATTGGAATAATCAACATATTATATTTCCGGAATATTTTCGTTCCCGTTTTTATCAAACGGGACAGCTTTTCCCCAATCTGGCAACGGAAATAGGCGGCGGACAAAATATTTATGCATTTACTTATTATGGGCTTTTCTCTCCCATCTTGCTTCTTTCCTATCTATTTCCTTTTATTCCTATGATAGACTATATTCAATGTGTCAGCCTTTTGCTGGTTTGGAGCAGCAGCATTCTCTGTTACTTCTTTTGTAAACAACATCTGTCTCCCCACATTTCTTTCATCTGTGCAATCTTACTGCTCTTCGCTGCCCCTGTGTTGTTTCACAGCCATCGGCATATCATGTTCGTGAATTTTCTTCCTTTTCTTCTGGCAGCTGCTGTGCGCCGCAGTGCGGACAGCGCACAGTT
>JAUNJC010000108.1 GCA_030523195.1 Oscillospiraceae bacterium | reverse complement strand
GTAAGGCAGTTGCACCATCCTGTAAGGCTTTTGCACCAGAGAGCAGGGTATCATTTTGTGCGGTCAACTGTCCTGTTCCGTCTGCAAGTGTCTCCGCACCGCTTTGCAGTTGATTGACTGCAACGGTCAGCGTCGGCATTTTTTCTATCAGTGTAGAAATGCCGCCTTGCAGGGCTGCTGCACCGTTTTGCAAACTGCTGCTATTGTTTTGCAATGTGTTTAAACCATCGGATAACGCACTGGCACCGGCTGCCGCTGTTTGCATGCCGTTTGCTAAATCAGAAGAACCATCGGATAGGGAAACCGTGCCGTTTGTCAAGGCAACTGCTCCCGGCAGAAGCTGATCATCGACTGCACTCTGTACCGCCTGCAATCCGTCAGAAAGGGAAGCAATGGTTTGGTCGGCTGCCGGAAGTGCTTGATCGGCACCATCTGCCAGCTGGGAGATGGCATCCGGCAGTTGTGCGGATGGTTCTAATGCGGTTGCCAGTGTTGTGACATCTGTTTGCAGTTGGCTTGCTGCACTTGCAAGGCTGCTCATCGGTTCGGCGAAACAACCCAGTAGTTCCTGTTGGCTGGCAGCGTCCATATTTTGAAAGGCGTCTGTATTGACGATGGATTCCTGTGCAGATTGCAGAGCAGTGAGACCGCTGCCCAGTGTTTGTAAGTCGCCGGCAACTGCCTGCATGGCATCTGTTGTTGCAGTGCTGCTGTTGGAAACAGAAGTTTTCAAGGTATCCATGCCCGTTTGCAGTTGGGACAGAGCAGTACGCAGCGTTTGAATTTGTGCAGCAGTTTCTTCATTGCAGCTTGCAGAAAGCGTACTGGACAGCTGGGACAATCCGGTTTCCAGTTGTTTGCTGCCGTTGTAAAGCTGGAATGCTCCGTTTTGCAAATCCTGTGAACCGTCTGAAAGCTGTTGACTGCCATCCGAGAGGGTTTGTGCACCATTATAAGCACTTGCAACGCCTGCGGTGTAGGCATCTACGCCATCCTGCAATTGTGCTGCACCGTTCTGTAGCTGTCCGGCACCGTCTGTCAATGGAGACACGCCATCTTGCAGCTGCTGCATTCCATCTTGGAGTTGTTTTGCTCCGTCATCCACTTGGGAAACCCCATCTGTATAGGCGGTTAATCCATCAGAGAGGGTTCCGCAACCTTCTTCTAAGGTGAGGGTACTTTCTGCGAGCAGTGTCAGGTTGTCGCTCAGTGTTACGCTGCCGTCTTTCAGTTCTGTTGCACCGTCCTGAATTTCTTTTGCTCCGTCTGCGGCTTCCTGCATGCCATCTCCGGCTGTGCCGATTTGTTCAAACAAGGTTTCGGTGTATGCTTCTGTAATGGTACTGGAAACCTCTGACTTGAGTTTCTGCATTGCCGTTTCGCTCATTTTCGAGGCAATGTAGTTGGTACCCGGATTGGTTTCATAGTATAGATTGACATTTTTTGGTGTATCATCCAATACCGTTGCGGCATTGGCGGATGTGTCCTTTGGAATCGTAATTGCCATATAATACGTTCCGTTTTCCAAACCTTCCTGTGCGGTTTTGGCATTGACAAAGGAGAAATCCAGACTGTCGTTGTCTTTCAGGTTTTCCACCAAATCGTCACCGACGGAGAGCGTTTGATCCTGAAAGGTGACCGACTGGTCCTGATTGACGACCGCAACTGGTAACTGGTCGACATTACCGTAGGGATCCCACATAGAACCAAGGAACAGTGTCGTATAAATAGTCGGAATCAATACGATGCATCCTGTTGCAATCGCATTGAAGTGCCGTTTTAGAAAAGACGGCTTTTTTTCTTCTTTTTCTGCATGTTGCATACAATTTCCACCCTTTCTCTGAAAAAAGGACAACTGTCTAATAATCAATTTTTGTTGTCTCACTGTCATTATTATAGGCAACTGTCGATTAAAAGTCAACCGTTGATTTTTTTAGAAATGATGGATATTCAACAGGATAAAAAATATTGTTGTAACACCAAACAAAATTCAGGAAATCGTTGTATTTTCAAATGGAAAGAGGTGCAAATTTTTTTATATGTGCACCTGAAAATACGATGATACAAAAAGCAGCCGTTTCCAATTGGGAGAAACGGCTGCTTTTTAGAGCGTATTTGTATTTTGTAGTAATTAGAATAGCAAGGTGCAGATGCCATGAAATAGTGCACAGAATCCCAGACCGCATAGTGTTGGCAGCAGCATTGCCAGTCCCGTCCATTTCCAGCTATGTGTCTCTTTCCGGATTGTCAGGCAGGTAGTGGAACACGGAAAGTGAAATAGCATCAGCAGCAGCATGCAAATTGCGGTCTGTATGGTCCATCCATTTTCTTGCAAAATGGTATGTAGCTGTGTCAAATCGCCGATTTCATGTAGCGTTCCTTCTGCTGCATAAATCATCAGCACAATCGGCAGGACAATTTCATTGGCTGGAAAACCAAGTATAAATGCCAGCAAAATTGCTCCGTCCAATCCAAAGATTGCCCCGACCGGATGAAGCTGTTCTGCCAGCCAGCAAAGCACACTTTGCCCATCTGTGAGATGCCAGTTTGCCAGTATCCAAAGCAGCATACCAGCTGGAGCAGCTACAATACAGGCTCTTCCCAGTACGAACAGAGTGCGGTCAAGAATGGAACGTACCAGCACCCGTCCGATCTGCGGTTTTCGGTATGGAGGAAGTTCCAATGTAAAAGAAGAGGGGATGCCTTTTAATAAGGTGCTGGAGAGGATGCGGGAGAGCAGTAAGGTTATACCGGTTCCCAGTACCAGTAGCAATAATATGCCTGTGGCAGCTGCCAGTGAACCACCCCAGCTGATAGAAGCTGCAAAGAATATGGTTAGAATTGTAATCATGGCAGGAAACCGACCATTGCAGGGAATACAGACATTGGTTAGAATGGCAATGAGTCGTTCTCTTGGGGAATCAATGATGCGGCAGCCGGTAACACCTGCGGCATTGCATCCTAATCCCATGCACATGGGCATTTGCTGGGCGAATGTGCTTCTGCGTTCACTTTGCAACCATAGAGGAGTGACGTTGCTGTGTGAATGCCAAAAACATATGAGAGTTGGGATTGCTGACTGTTTGTCACAATCCCGATTAAACGCAATATTCTTTGCGTGTTTCTTTTCCGATAAAACGATAGTAAATTTTGACGGTTTGATGTTTGATTTTTCCATGGTCTGTCTTTTCATAATATCCTTGACAAATTTCAATGTGGTCAATGAGTTTAAATAGTAAGTCAGGGGTTAAGGTATCAATTTGCTCGAACTCTTCCAGAATTTTAAGAAATTTGTTGTAAGATTCTTGCTGTGAAATTTGTGTGTGTGCAGATGCTTGAGCTTTTGTTAGTGTATCCATTTTGTCACGGATATTCTGACTTTCTTTTTCGTATTTGGATAACAGTTTTTGAAAACGTTCATTAGAAATAACTCTGTTGAAGTTATCCTCATATAACTTTTCAATCAATCCGTCAATTTGCTCTGATTTTTTTTGTAATATATGCAGTTGCTGTTCTGCTTCTTTTGTTTCGTTGTCATTTTGTAGTTCGTTTTGCAGTTCTTGAATGAAAGCGTCTTTATCTCCTAACAGTTTTATTTGTTCTTGAATGGATTCCAATACGATAGAATAAAGAACGTTGTAATCAATATTGTGATTACTGCATCTGGAACTTCCATACAGTTTATATTGTCCGCATACAAGATTTGCTGGAGAACCTTTTTTTCGTGTACCAGTGGAAGACATATTTCTACCGCAGTCTGGACATTTTGCAATTCCAGAAAAGATGTTGACAAAGCCTTTTGTTCCCTTACAGGTTGTTCGACTTTCTGAAAGTCGTTGTACAAGCTGGAACGTTTCATTGTCAATAAGAGGTTCATGGGTATTCTCTACAACAATCCAATCCTTTTTGGGATTTTGAATAGTTGTCTTGCACTTAAAAGATACCTTGGTTGTTTTTCTCTGTGCCATATGTCCCAGATAAACCACATTGTGCAGTATTTTAGAAATTGTGGATGTTGTCCATTCTCTGTGTTTTGAAAAATTGTCAACATTTAAATGATACTTTTCACAGCGATACACAATAGGCGGTAAAATCTGCCTGTCATTGAGAGATTTTGCAATATCTTTCGGTTTTAAACCCGAAGCTGCCATTTTGAAAATTTCTTTCACATATATGGAAGAATCAGGGTCAATGACAAGGTGATTTTTGTTTTCACTGTCTTTCTGATAGCCATAGGGAGCGAAGTTTCCGATAAAGTCACCGTCATTCATTTTGGCGATAAAAGAAGAACGGATTTTTTTTGAGGTATCACGAGCATACATTTCATTGATAATATTTTTAAAAGGTGCAATGTCTGTATATGGGCTATCAGAATCGTAACCGTCATTAATTGCAATGTAACGAACGCCCTTAGATGGAAAATAGATTTCCGTATATTGACCAGAGGTAATATAGTCACGACCTAATCTAGATAAATCTTTGGTAATGACCATATTTATTTTTTTATCCTCAATATCCTGAATCATACGTTTGAAATTTGGTCTGTCAAACGTTGTTCCACTGATACCATCGTCAATGTATTCATCATAGATGATAAATCCATTTTCTTTTGCATATGCTGTCAGCATTTTTCTTTGTGTTGTAATACTGGCACTTTCTTTGTCTGTATCTAATGTTGATTGATTTTGTTTACTTTCTTTTTCAATATCCTCCTTTGACAACCTCATATATAAGGCTGCTATGTAACGATTTGGTTGATTTGGTTTCATGAACACTCCTTCCAAAACCAGTACAACCTATAACTTATAGGTCTATTTTACATGATGCTACGCTCTTTTGCAATTGATTTTTTATATTCTTTTAATATCATATCTTTTAACAATTTTTTTAGTTTCTCTTTTTCTGTAAAATGGCTTTCAATGGTGTAGCATTCTTTTTTATCTGGTTCATATTTCATTTTGCAACACTCCTTCTTACTTATTATCAATTTTATGAAGGAAATCCTAGGCGATGCCTGTCCTGTATAAAGAAAAAGCTATCAATCAGAACAAAACGCCCTTTCATAGGTACTTATTTTGTACTGATGAAAGGGCATTTAATTTTTATAGAATTTGTAATAACAACTAAATATTGTTCATAAAATTAAGTAAACATATAGTATATTTGTGGTGTTTAAAAAGAAAAAAGTCGCAGAGTTGGCTACTCTGCGACTGACAAATTTTACTTGATTTCTGATTCCATTTTACATGAAATTGGTGAAAAAGTCAAGAAAAACAATTTGTCAGGTTCGCAATTTCCACAAATAGCACAATATTTTATCAACCTTTTTATCTATAATAAACAATAAAAAGAGAGAAAATTTTCTATTTGGGGTCAAAATTTGGGTCAGAAATTAGGAGGCTATGCGTTATGGCAAGACGTGGTGAAAATATACGAAAGAGAACAGATGGACGATGGGAAGGAAGATATATTGAATCTTACTCCAGCAATGGAAAAGCCTGTTATTGCTCTGTTTATGGAGCAACATATTTGGAAACCAAAGAAAAATTGAAAAAACACAAAAAATTAAGTGATAAAGCAATTGGGAATAAAATTGAAGTAGAGGAACTTTGTAAAGAGTGGTTGAACATAAAAAAGGAATCCATCAAGCTTTCCACTTATGTGAAATATCAAAATTTCATAGAAAATCATTTTGTTGGCTATTTCCGAGGTGTAAAAGTACTGTATTTGGCTTGTGAGGACATACAAGCGTTTATCGCACAAAAAAGTTATTTATCCGAAAAAACAGTTCATGACATGATTTCAGTTTTGATTCAAATTATCAAATACGGACAATCAAAAAAATATATTGGGTATTTTGATTTTGATGCTATTTTATATCCAAAAATCTCGAATCAGGAATTGTCAGTATTAAAGAGTATGGAGGTCACAAGACTGGTTCATTATGTCCAAATGGATTTTGAAATACAGAAAATAGGCGTATTATTGTCACTATTTATGGGGATTCGTTTAGGTGAACTTTGTGCTCTTCAATGGCAGGACATAAATTTTTATGAAGAAACCATTCACATTAGTAAAACGATGCAGAGATTAAAGAATTTAGATGAAAATACAGACACAAAAACAAGGATTGTAATTGATACGCCTAAAAGTCAGAAGTCCATCCGTGATATTCCAATTCCATCTTTTCTTTTGGAGGTATTGGCAGAATATAAGCAACAAGGAAATGTATATGTGCTTACTGGTACAACAGACTATGTAGAGCCACGTACTTATCAGCGAATGTTTCATCGTTATCTGGATGAAGCAGATATACCTGATATTAATTTTCATGCTTTAAGACATACCTTTGCAACCAGAGCAATCGAGCAAGGATTTGACATCAAAAGTCTGAGTGAGATATTAGGGCATTCGAGTGTGAAATTTACAATGGAACGTTATGTACACCCATCAAATGAGCATAAAAAAAGGAATCTGGAAAAGATGAAAATTTTCTATTAAGGGTCAAAGTTGTGGTCAGAAAAATAAAAAAATGCCGAAAATGCGTTACTTTTATGCTGTTTGTCGCAGAGTAGCCAACTCTGCGACAAGGGACAAACTTTCGGGTTACCATTAGGATAATCTAAAATACAGGTTTTATGCAAGTGAGGAGGAATGTCATGTATAAAAACAATATCATAAAAATTATTCTAGCTCTTACTTTTACTCTATTTATATTTATTATAGCAATTACATGGAAGAACATATTTTATATAGAAAATTACTGGCTTGAAGAAAAAATT
>JAUNJC010000107.1 GCA_030523195.1 Oscillospiraceae bacterium | reverse complement strand
AAATACGATATGCTGCATTTACAAGAGTGGACAGTATATAATAAAAATCAGACTGCTTATTTTCCCTGCCGTTCTGGATATGGTGTTTTCACATCAGTGCGTTCCATGAGATAATCTACACTGGTATGAAAAATATCTGCAATCTTACTCAGTATTTCTGGACTCGGCATCCGCACGCCTGTTTCATAACTGGAATAGGTTCTGCGATTGATAAATAATAAATCCGCCATTTTTTGTTGTGTAAAATCCGCATCCTCCCGTAAATTGCGAATTCGCTGATAAGTCATAGATTTCCCTCCTTTTTCTCTTTTATTCTATCATTCTACATTTTCCCCCATTGACATTTGGCACATATTGTGGCATAATGAGAGCAGATAGGAGGTGATTCTACATGGAACTATATCAAAAGCCCTATTTCACACTTTTTTCCGAAATCTGCAATACCATTGAATCTCTAGAAACGATTCTGCAAACAAATTCCCTGCCAGAACCAGTAAAAAATACCTTGTTGGAACAGGTAAAAAATTTGAAAAATACCCAGCAGCAAACAGAAGAATATCTTATTTCCAAGCCGTATTTTTAATTTTTTCAAAAAAACACTTGACAAACGGCAAAAAGTGTGGTATAGTATAAAACGTTGTGTAATGCAATGTAAATATCGTATTCTAAAGACAGCTGGTGGCATCTGCCATAAGTCCAGCCGAGGAATTGCTCTATCAAGAATGATACTGCCGCATTCCTTGTCGAATGGCGGCTTTTTTTGATTGTGACGGCATTTCTTTGATACGATAACAATAGTATCGGAGGTGAATTCACATGGCAAGTGAAAAGATTCTGGAAAGCAAAAAAGCAAAGGTGGCTGCTCTGACGGAAAAGTTACAGAACAGTGTTTCTTTCGTGCTGGTTGACTACAAGGGTATTACGGTAGAAGAAGATACGAAGCTGAGAAAGGAACTGCGGGAAGCAAATGTTTCTTACACCGTTGAAAAGAACTCCATGCTCCGTTTTGCATTCAAGGAAATGGGCATTGCAGATGCATTTGAAGATGTTCTGCACGGTACAACTGCGGTCGCTGTTTCCAAAGATGATCAAACTGCTCCAGCTCGTATTCTGGGTAAGTTCGCTGAAACCAAGCCGGAAACATTCAACTTGAAGGCTGGTTATGTAGACGGCACTGCTTACGATGCTGCCGGTGTACAGGCACTGTCCAAGATCCCGTCCAAGGATGTTTTGCTGGCACAGCTCGTTGGCTCTTTGCAGGGTCCGCTGCGGAAGCTGGCTGCTACTTTGCAGGCTCTGGCAGACAAGAAGAACGAAGAAGAAGCTGCATAAGACAGCCTTTCGTCCAATGTCCAACTGCCGCATGACGGCATAACGGACAACGTTACAATATTATAAAGGAGATTACTATCATGGCATCTGAAAAGATTTTAAATTTCATTGAAGAAATCAAGACTCTGTCTGTTCTGGAACTGTCCGAACTGATCGACGCAATTCAGGAAGAATTCGGTGTAACTGCTGTTATGGCAGCTGCTCCGGGTGCAGGTGCAGGTGCAGCTGCTGCGGAAGAAGAAAAGACCGAATTTGATGTTGTTCTGGCTTCCTTTGGTGACGCTAAGATGGCTGTTATCAAGGCTGCTAAGGACGCTCTGGGTCTGGGTCTGAAGGAAGCTAAGGCAGTTGTAGAATCTGCTCCGGCTACCATCAAGGAAGGCATTTCTAAGGCTGATGCAGAAGCTCTGAAGGCTAAGCTGGAAGAAGCTGGTGCAACCATCGAAATCAAGTAAGATTTTCGACCCTAAAAATATTGCATATCCTGCGGTTGTGAAAAACAGCCGCAGGATTTTTTATATCTTTCTCTATTTTTTAAAGATTTTCCAGCAAGTTAGACTTGTCTATCGCATACACATTCTACAAAAGAAAGTGTACAATCGTCATAAGCACAACACCCGGCACACCGAGAACGACTGCCTGCATGAAATTAAACAGGCTGATTTCAGGAGAAAAACCAATCCAATGCCCAAAATAATGCAGCAAAAACAATGCTGCAACACCTGTCAGCGTTCCCCGCAGCAACGAACGAATGACATGCCGCCGATGCAGATAAAAACTGCTCATAAACAACGCAAGTGCCGCCCAGATTGCCCAAAAAACAATATGTTCCATCCTGTCTCTTCCTCCGTCTTATGTCAATAAATATGCCAATGCCATCATCAATTTTTTATCTCCACCCTCTTTATACAGCATGACCAACAACACCAAAATCAAAATTTGATCTTTATCTAGCTTTTCCAGTAATTCTGTGGGATTCCAATTTCCAAACAGCCCCATTGGCTGTGTTTTTTTGGACGTTGGATTTTGTGGCGGTACCTTAAATGCATCCGATTCTTCCCGCAGCGGTAAAAAATCATAGTCAGATGACTGTGATGCTTGCGGCGGTACGGCACGATGATACATCTCCCGAGAACGGCGAATGGCATCCTGCCGCATGGCTTCGCTGTCTCTTCTGGTATATTGTGGCACGCCGATTCGCCTCCTTTTTGACCTGTATCACAAGCCCTCGTACTGCCAATGTCATTCATAGCAGTTCATTGGGAATGCTCCCTCCAAGGGAACATTTCCCAATATTGAAAAGCCACCAAACCGGAACAACTTTTTATTTTCCCCATACCAAATTCATCGTTTTGCATCGGGGAATAACGTTGCCTATTCTGCATAAAAACTATAGATAACATATTACTATAGAAAATCTTTCAGCATACCACTCTCTTTCAAAAGCGTCCACACGGAAAGCAGTTTTAACATCTTCACTGCCTTTTCTACTTTCTTCTGCCGCTCTGCTCGTAAATGCGGTTTTAATGCCAACAACAATGCTGCATCAGAATCCTCTTCCGCTGAGCCCATCAGCTGGGAAACTTTCATCAATGTACCAAAATCAAAACCACCGCCACTTTCCTCTGTGGATTCTGCTGTATCTGTTGACGATGATGATGCCCCCGTCTCTTGTTCTTCCGCATCTGGCTGCAACATCTGTGCCAGCTCCTGCAATTGCTGCATGCTCTCCGGGTCAGACAGCAGCGACTGCATTTTTTCCATCATATCATCCATGATACAGTTACTGCTTTCCCATCAGCTTCTCATATAAGGCTTTTGCCTGTGGTGCATTCATCAACTGCTCCACTTTCTTTGGGTCTTTCAATAGGTTCTGCATCTTGTCTGCTTCTTTTTTCGGCATATTCTGCATGGCTTTCTCCAGCTTGCCAGATTCTAAATCCGTCCGCAGCTGATCCGGTGCAACCCCTAACTTTTTTCCAACCATCTGCAACAATTCATCCATTTGTGAAGACTGCATTTTCATTATAAACTCCTTTCAAAAAATAGGTTGTAATTGCGGTGCATTTATGTTATAATAAAAGAGATGTCATTTTACAGAACGGATCAAAAAATGTCTGCCTTTCCCTTCCAAATCAATAGAAAATATACTATCCTCTATTGCAAACAATCCTACTGTTTGCAATGCCGCCAAAAGCGACTGCAAAGCCTATGGATTTGTGAGGATAGTATGAACGGCAACTCTTTGCGGCAAAGCCACCACCGGCAATTCATTGCCGATATTGCAAATCTATGATTTGTAATAGAGCCCGATATAATATCAAACAGAAAGGATTCCCATCATGCGAATTATTGTACTATCAGATACACACGGCAATTACCGAATACTGGAAGCCATCTTGCAGCGTCATGCCAATGCAGATGCCTGCATTCATCTCGGTGACGGAGAAAGAGAAGTACAGCTATTCCTCTCCAATCATCCGGAATGGCAGCAGAAATTCTTTGCCGTCAAAGGAAACTGCGATTTTAATCACGATATGCCATTGACTTTGACGTTAAATCTCATTCCCAATCATCGAATTTTTGCTGCACATGGTAACCGCCATGCTGTAAACTATACCCCTGATATCCTTCTGCAAGAGGCACAAGCACAAAATTGTGATATTGTTCTGCATGGACACACACATGTTCGCTGCATTCAGTATCTCCCAAACGGGATGTATCTAATGAATCCCGGCAGTGCCTCCCAGCCAAGAGATGGTATGCTGCCGTCTTATGGCTATATTGATTACGAAAAAGGCGGCATTTTTATGACTCATGTTTCCCTGTAAACCGATTCTGTACTCTTATTCTATGCAGAAACGAAAAAAAGTTTCCTGTCTTTTTTGATATTTCGGAGGTTCCTTATGATACAGCTTACCATTCATAAACCCTTTTCCAGCCATGCTGTCTATAGAAATTATCTGCTCGCTTTTTTGCTGGGCTTTGTTGCATTGTTAATTGTCTATCTGCCAGCAATGTGTATGGAACATGGTTATTTTCTCTATTATGGAGACTACAATTCCCAACAGCTTCCATTCTATGAACTTGCCAATGACGCTGTCCGAAGCGGCAGCTTTGGCTGGAACTGGTATACCGACCTCGGTGCAAATTTTATCGGTTCCTATGCCTTTTATTTATTGGGAAGCCCATTTTTCTGGCTAACCACGATTCTACCAAGAAGCTGGGTACTCTATGCAATGCCGGTACTGCTTTCCATGAAACATGGCGTTGCTGCCATGACAGCTTACGCTTACATACAACGGTTTGTTCGCAGCAGAAATGCTGCCTTAATTGGCGGCTTGCTGTATGCCTTTTCTGGTTTTCAGTTGTTTAACCTCTTCTTTAACCACTTTCAGGATGTCACTGCATTTTTCCCTCTCATGTTAATTGCCATGGAAGAGGCAGTCAATCATAACCGAAAAGGCGTCTTTGCTCTGTCGGTTGCACTGATGGGATGTATCAACTACTTTTTCTTCACGGGACAGGCTGTATTTCTGGTATTGTATTTCATTGTACGCTGTTTTTCAAAAGATTTTCATGCCACTCCAAAAAAGTTTTTCCTGCTGGTATGGGAAGCGATCATCGGTGTTCTGCTCGCCTGCTTCCTATTGCTGCCGTCTGCATTGGCAATTCTGGCAAACAATCGCATTACTTCTCGTCTGTACGGTATGGATATGCTTTCCTACAGCGATCCCACTCGCATTTGGCGGATCATAGAAAGCTTTTTCCTAATTCCAGACGTTCCCGCCAGACCTAATCTTTTCTCCAGCAATGAAGCAAAATGGGCATCCATCGGCGGTTATCTGCCACTCTTCTCTATGGTCGGTGTCCTCTCATTCTGCAAGCACAAAGAGGGACATTGGGCAAAACGGTTAGTCATTCTCTGCACAATCTGTGCATTTGTTCCCATTCTGAACAGCTGTTTTTATGCCTTAAACGGTTCTTACTATGCAAGATGGTTTTATATGCCCATCTGTATCATGGCATTGATGACTGCCTATGTACTAGACAACACCACAATCTCCGTCAAATATGGTTTTGGTGTCACAACGCTGATGATGGCGGTATTTGGGGTGATTTCCATTCTGCCCAAAAAAGAGGATGATACCGTCACATGGGGCAGCTTTGCAGAATATCCATTCTATTTCTATTTGACGCTTGGCATTTGTGTGATTTCGCTTGGTGCGGCTGGATTTTTATTCTATCGCAGAAAAAAAGGAAAACCAATCTATATAATTGCTCTGCCAATAACCATTGCAGCCTGCATACTCTGTACAATGAATGTTGTTTACTTTGGTGCTTATACGCCGCAGCGTGCAGCAGAATACATTGACAAAGCAATTGATAAAGAAGGAGATGTTACCATTGCCGTCTCATCCGATGACTTCTTTCGGATTGATATTTCACAGGACAGGGATAATTATCCAATGTTCTGGGGACTTCCCTGTATGCGAACCTTCCACAGTATCGTGCCTGCTTCGATTATGGAATTTTATTCCCAAATTGGTGTAGTCAGAGATGTTGCCTCCCGTGCAGACTTGGCATATCAATCTATTCGCCACCTGTTTTCTGTCCGGTATTACTTCGATGAAATTACAGAAGATAACACTGAACCCAGTGGCATTAATCTGTCGGGATTCTCCTACTACGATACACAAAACGGTTTCTTCGTCTACAAAAATGATTATGCACTGCCCATGGGATTCACATTTGACACGTATGTAGAAGCATCAAACTGGAAAAGCTATGATGAGAAAACACGCTGTAATTTATTGCTGCGTGCACTGGTGCTGAATTTGGAACAAATAGAAAAATACGAAAAATGGATGCAGCCGCTTTCTGCTTTTGACAAAACAATGTCAGATGAAGATTTACTAGCCGAATGTAAGGAACGAGCTGCAACTGCCTGTGATACGTTCCAATATGACAGTAAGGGCTTCCAAGCAACCATTGAAACAGACAGCCCAAATCTGGTCTTCTTCAGCATTCCATGGGACGAAGGCTGGTCAGCAGAAGTCAACGGCGAACCTGTAGAAATTGAAAAAGTAGATATCGGCTTTATGGCAGTGCCCGTATCTGCCGGCAACAGTGAAATTGTCTTCACTTATCATACCCCCGGACTAAAAACAGGTGCTTTCCTCTCATTAGGTGGATTGATTCTCTTCATCGGATATCTGACAACTGCGTATATTTTAAAAAAGAAATCGTATCCTGCTTTCAAAACAACAGGCTGCTGTATCGATTATACAGCAGAGGAAACCACAGATTTTCAGGCATAAACCGCCTTCTCCAACATCAAATAGAAACGAAATCTATTGTCAATAGAAAGGAAGTTTCAAATGCATTTAAAAGAAATTACTAAAAGCAGCAAATTGGCCTATGAAGCCAAAATTTTTCATGTAACAAAAGACACTGCGGAATTAGAAGATGGCAAATTGGTACAACGTGATGTGGTACACCACAGTGGCGGCGTATGTGTCGTACCATTGACGGAA
>JAUNJC010000013.1:2446-32325 GCA_030523195.1 Oscillospiraceae bacterium | reverse complement strand
AACAACTGGTATCCGGTTTCTTAATCGCATAAGCAAATGCATCCAGACGAATGATGGAAGCACCATGCTGACACATATCCTGCAATGTTTTTCGGATAAACTCTCTGGTCGTTTTTTTAGTAACATCCAAATCACTCTGCTCTTCACAGAAAGTACACCAAATTTTTTCTCTGCTGCCATCCGCAAATTCCGCTTCAATATAGGGAGCACGTGGCTTTCTCTTATAAATCTGATCCACCTGTTCTAATGTCGGTTCTCCATTTTCCCAAAAGTCTCGATATCGGATGAAAAATTCCTTATAGGCAGATTGCTCTTTCTTTTGCAGAAAATCTTGAAAATAAGCAGAATGAGCAGAAATATGATTAACCATAAAATCAAACATTAAATAATATTCCTTGCCCAGTGCTTCTATATCAGCAAAGGTACCGAATGCCGGGTCCACCTTATCATAGCACATCGGTGCAAAACCTCGATCAGCAGAAGAGGGGAAAAATGGAAGAATGTGTACCCCCCCAACTGCCTTTTGATAATACTGATTCAGCAATCTATGCAAATCTTGCAAGTTATTTCCCATACTGTCTGCATAGGTAATCAGCATAATTTCATTTGTTAATTTCATATTACAGCCTTATCCCTTCACAGCACCATTTGCTACACCGTTCAAAATCTGCTTCTGGCAAACGATATAGAAAAGCAAAATCGGAATCAATGCCAACAAATAAGACGCAAATGCCAAATTATAATTTGTACCAAACTGTGTTTGGAAATTCAATTGTGCCAATGGCAAAGTAGTTCCATTCGTGCCAGACATAATTACCAATGGTGTCATAACATCATTCCATGTCCCCAATGCTGTCAGAACAGCAACTGTTGCATGCATTGGTTTCATCATTGGAAAAATAACGGTCCAATAAGTCTTCCATGTAGACGCTCCATCAATTTCTGCGGCTTCTTCCATTGCCATTGGAATATTCTTTAAATAACCACTGTACAGCATCACGTTAATGGGCATATAAAATACCAAATACAACAGAATGACGCCAAGACGATTATCCAAGCCAAAAATAGCAGTTTCCTTTACCAACGGCATCATCAAAATGGCAAATGGTACAAACATACCACTGACAATGTAGAAATAAATGAAACGATAGCCTTTCTTTCTTGCCATGTTTCTGCCGATTACATAGCCAGCCAGCGAATGAATCAACAAAGCCAGTACAATGGTGGCAACCGTAATCAATACACTATTTCCAAGGGTGTGCCAGAAGTTCGTCACTTCCATAGCCTCTTTAAAGTTATCCAGCTTCCAACTGCTTGGAAATGCCAGTGCACCAGCAACGTCATTGGTCATTTCACTTGGATTTTTGAATGCAATTATGACAGTCATATACAATGGGAAAAGAATGGTGAGACAGCCTAAGAATAACAAGACTGTAACAAGCACATTAGAGCCGCCAATTTTTTTTGCCTTTCTCATAGCTGTTCCTCCTTCTTATTTGTCATCTTCAGTTGTACGACAGAGAATGCAACAATTACAATAAAGAATATGACAGCATTTGCACACTGATAGCCAAACTGTCCGCCGTCCATGCCATTTCTATAAATCAAATAAGAAATGGATTCTGTACTCTGTGCCGGACCGCCCTTTGTTAAAGATATAATCTGATCGAATACCATCAGCATATTCTTTGTACTCAATACCAGATTGATGGAAACAAATGGCATTAACATCGGAAGTGTCAATTTCCAGAACTTCTGCCATGGATTTGCACCATCAATTTGACCAGCTTCATAGATATCCGTTGGTATGGTTTGCAGACCAGAAATATAAATGATCGTATTCATTGCAACTGCCTGCCAAACACCAACAACCAATACACCAATCCATGCATATTTTTCACTTGCCAGAATACTATTTTCCAAGAATCCAATATGCATAGCCTTTGCAACCGCTGGAATGATATAGGTAAAGATAAAACTGAAAATATAACCGATAATCAATCCGCCCAAAATATTTGGAACAAAGTATAACCCTCTTAATAAACTCTTGCAGCGAATCTTACTGTTTAATCCCATAGCCAACAGCAAACTTAATACGTTGATTAAAATCGTCCCTGCAATTGCATATTTAAAAGTAAACAAATAAGAGTTTCGCACTCTGGAATCAGAAAAGAGATCCACATAGTTCCGAAATCCAACAAAATCAAAATCGCCGTAGCCTTTATAATTGGTAAAGCTATAAAATGCACCTGTAATCAACGGAAGTGTATTAAATAAAAAGAACAGAACCACGATGGGAATGATAATGGCAAGAAATGTTCTGTCCTTGCTTGATGTAGCTTTTCTTGTTTTCATTTACTGTTCCCCCTTTTCTTCCTCATACTTCTTGACCTTTGCAATCAAATCACGGTTATAACGTACCCACTCTTTATCAAATCGATTCAAAAATGTTTCCACTGCATCAGCACTGTCATCCATCAAGAAAGTTTGAATCAGTGCATCTACACTCATTTCACTCGGATAGTGATGATCATGGAAGTCAGACATTCTGTCTTCCTGAATGTAACGCTGCATGCCATCCAGCATAGATGGTAATGTGAAATCGCCTTCCTTACACGGTACAGCATTCTGATCATCCAAATAAATCTGAATCGTTTCATCTTCATATAAGAAGCGAAGCACTTCATAAACGGCTTCCTTGTTCTTGGTTTCCTTCATAACACAAAATTGAAGATCTACACCAGAGTTTAGAACATTGTCTTCTTCACTTTCATTTGCAGGAAATGTAAAGGAATCAATATTGATATCTGGATTGACAGATTGAATCTGCGGCACCGCATAGCTACCAATAACATACATTGCAGAGTCTCCCCTTGCAAATGCGGTACAAGCATCATTGTAACTGTATGCATACGGATTTGGCTCACAATAATCCAGCAATGTTTTCATCTTCTCTGCCACTTCTCTATATGCAGCAGAAAATGTAGTATTGCCGGCATTTACCTCACTGCACGTATCAGGAGCTGCCAGACCAACAGCAAGTGCATTCCACGGTGCCAGACAAGTCCATGTATCCTTAAAGCCAAAATACAACGGTTGTACCCCAACAGACTGCATTTCATCACATAGACTGGTAAATTCGCTCCATGTTTCCGGAATGGTCCAACCATGTTCCTGGAAAATATCTTTGTTGTAAAGGATACCAGCACAGTTTGCCACATACGGCAATGCATAAACGCCGTCCTTTGGAATCAATTCCAATTCCTCTTCCATCTCCAAATAAGAGGTCTTTACATCTGCAATCCCCTCAAAATCTGAGATATCCAAGAATAAGTTGGCATCCAAAAAATTAGAATAGTTCATATCACCGCCAATACCAATGATATCCGGATAATCTTCCCGGATCAAACGTGTCTTCAAAACCGTTACGGCTTCATTGGGTGACTGAATGGTAAGGTGAATGTCATCATGTGTTGCATTGAAGCGCTCCTCTATTGCTTCAAATGCAGCAACTGCCTCTGGCTTATACTGCAACAGCTCCACCTCAATTTTTCCATCGCTGGTTCTGCCAGAATCGCATCCCTGCAACAATAGCGTGGAAAGAGAAACGCCTGCCAGAATCAAACTACAGATTGCATTTCTTTTTTTCATGGTATTCCTTCCTCCTTTTGTATTTTGTAACGTTACTTCCATTTGACAACCTCATTATAACATGCCTATTTGCGTCCTGTAAATAGCATAAAACAACGTTAATTATATCATTATGCGATTTTTATTCAAATATCATAAATTTATCTTGCATTTTGGTATATTGTGTGTTATAATACAAATATGCAACTTTTTTAAGCAGTTTTTGTGAAAGGAGAACAAAAATGAAAGATCTGCTCTTCTCCGTCTTTCCAAATGAAAATTTTGTGGATTTGGGTTTATTCCAGTTTGGATGGGAACAATGCAAACCTGCTCATTCCTTTGGACCAGCCGCCCGTAATCACTATTTGTTTCATTATGTGATTTCTGGAACTGGCACGCTTATGGCAATGGATAAAAATGGAGATACAAAAACTTTCTCTATTAAAAGCATGCAAGGATTTATGATTTTTCCAAACCAAATTACAACGTATATTGCCGATAAACATATTCCATGGGAATATGTTTGGATTGAATTTGACGGATTACGTGTAAAATCCATTTTGGAAGCAGCTGGTATTACTATTAAGAACCCCATTTATCATGCTAAATCCAAGAGTTTACGAGAAGATATGATGAATGAGATGATGTATATCACAAAAAACAGCAACTCCTCCCCACTTCATTTAATTGGTCACCTTTACCTATTTCTAGACTATCTCGCCCGTTCCACTGCAAATATGGCATTTTCTAACAGTGGCAGCAGTCTGCGGGATTTCTATATTCATGAGGCACTAATCTTTATCGAACACAACTTTCAGAACGACATTTCTGTAGAGGATATTGCAGATGTCTGCGGACTAAATCGTACCTATTTTGGGAAAATCTTTAAGAGTGCAATTGGAAAGTCTCCACAAGAATTTTTGTTAAACTATCGTATGTTAAAAGCCGCAGAACTTTTGAAACTTACCAAACTTTCCATCAGTGAAATCAGTAGTGCAGTCGGTTATGCCAATCCACTTCATTTTTCCAGAGCATTCAAAAATATTTATGGCATCTCACCAAGAGAATGGAGAAATCAAAATCAAATGCTGCTCTCCAAACAACCTGATTATCCGCCAGCAACGCCCATACAGCAAGATATATCATCAACTTCTATACAGGATAAAAAATAAAAACATCTATTTTCTGTTACACTACTACTGTTTACAAAAAACTCCCATTTATTCCAATTGAAATAAATGGGAGTTTTTATGTATACTACTCTATTTTATGTTGCATCAAGACGGTTTAATACCACTTGATAACCACCTGTGCTGTCCCGTAAAGTACGGTTGACACGACTGATGGTTGCGGTACTAGCACCCGTTTCCTGCACAATTTCATGAAATACATGCTGCTGATGCAGTAGTTTTGCAACATGCAGCCGCTGCGACAGGGCACGCAATTCTTGATAAGTACAAATATCCTTTAAAAATGACATGCACTCCGCTTCCGTTTGCAGAAGCAAAAATGCTTTTGCCAGTGCCTGCAAATCCTCTTCCTGTTGTGCATCCTTCATACAGTCCATGTCCTTTCTGTTTGTCCGCAGCCATTACTCGCAATCATTCCGCACCAGATCTTCCAGCGTTTCTCGCTTTACTACAACACGAGAAGTGCTGTTCTTGACAAATACCACTGCCGGCTTTTGCAAGCGGTTATAGTTAGAAGACATGGAGTAGTTATAGGCACCAGTTGCACAAACGGCAACGATATCACCTGGTTCACAATTTTGCAATGACATTTCCTCACCAATCAGATCACCACTTTCGCAACATTTGCCGGCGATGGTTACTTTGGTATTCTTGGGCTGATCTGCCTTGTTAGCAACCAATGCATCATAGGCAGACTGATACAGAATATAACGAGGATTGTCACACATACCACCATCAATAGAAACATAAGTACGAATATTGGGAATAACCTTTTTGCCACCGACTGTATACAGTGTAATGCCAGCTGGTGCAACAATAGAACGTCCCGGTTCAATCAAGATAAACGGTTGTGGAATTTGATATTCTTTACTGCAACGATGAATTACTTTAGAAACGGCTTCCATATACTGTTCATATGGAATAGGGTCATCCTGCTCTGTATAGCAGATGCCGAAACCGCCTCCCAGATTCAATTCTTCTATGGTTACATGCAATTCTTTCTGAATTGCCGCAATAAACTGCATCATGACTTCTGCAGCGGCTTCAAAACCATTGGTATCCAGAATCTGTGAACCAATATGACAATGTAATCCACACAGGTGCAAATTCTTGCACTGCAATGCCTCCTTAACAGCTTCCATCGCTTCTCCTGTTTCCAGTGCAAAACCAAATTTACTGTCAATCTGTCCGGTGCGAATAAAATTATGGGTATGTGCGTCTACACCCGGTTTAATCCGAAACATGATTCGTGCCGTCTTTTCCTGTTCCTGACACATCCGTTCCAACTGATGCAGTTCATAAATATTATCAACAATGATACGACCTACTTGATAATCTAGTGCCATTTGCAGTTCTTCTGTTGTTTTATTATTACCATGAAAACAGATTTTACTGCTATCAAAACCTACTTGCATAGCAGTATATAATTCACCACCAGAAACAACATCAATTCCCATGCCTTCCTGCTGCATAACCCGATAAATCGCCTTACAGGAGAATGCTTTGCTTGCATAACAAACCAGCCCTTTTCCCTCATAAAATCGCTCCATACTCTGTTGGAAAGTTCGGCAGTGCTTGCGAATTAAATCCTCATCCATCACATACAACGGTGTGCCATACTGCTTGGTGAGTGATACGGTATCCACACCGCCAATGGTCAAATGTCCCTGTTCGTTTACCTGCAAATCTTCTGATACAAACATATTTTTACTTCCTTTCCTGCAAATTTTACAGTTTCTATGTACGCACATTTCTTATTTCTGTACCCATATGTGCATTTGTCACTTATCACTATTTTTCCGTTTTTTCTGCTTCTGCCAGTTCTGTAATCACTTCTCGTATTGTCTCTACCCCTTCTCTTGTGATAGCAGAGAAAGGAATAATATGAATTTCATCAAAATAGGGAATTTCTTCTGCAAAAGCTTCCATTCTGGCTTTTCGCTGGGATTGGTTTAATTTATCTGCTTTTGTCAAAATAATTACAAATGGCATTTCTTTTGCAACTAAATAATCAATCATCTGTAAATCATCTCTTGATGGAGCATGCCGCATATCCAATAGTAAAAAAATCAACTGGATATCCCGATCAGATTCCAGATAGCCATCAATCAGCTCTGCCCAACGGCGTTTTTCTGTTTTTGCCACTTTTGCATATCCATATCCCGGTAAATCTACAAATGTCACAGGAGCAATCCGGTAAAAATTGATGGTAGCTGTTTTTCCCGGAACGGCACTGACTCTCGCCAGTGCCTTACGGTTAAAAATCTTATTCAACAATGTGGATTTTCCAACATTGGAACGTCCTGCAAACGCAATCTCCATGCCAATGCAAGGCGGCAATTGTGAAAAAGTCCCATAAGATGCTTGAAATGTTGCCTGTTGAAAATTCATGAATCCTCCGTTCCTTTCCATCAAACCGGAATCAATGTCTTCGATTCTGGTGAAATGCTATCTGCCGCACTATGCAAAAACGGAGGCTGTTCTTCCTGTATTTCCGATTGCTCTGACTTTACCTGTATCAATTCTGGTACAGAAACCAATGCCGTTTTCAATACCGTTTCCAATGTTTCTGCCGTCACAAACTGAATACTATTTTTTACAGTTTCATCTACATCCTCCAAATCTGGTTCATTTCGTTTGGGAATAATAACGGTTTTTAAACCAGCTTTATAGGCTGCCATTGCCTTCTCCGGTAGACCACCGATTGGTAGTACTTTACCATGCAAGGTGATTTCCCCTGTCATCGCAACGTCATGCCGGACAGGAATACCAGACAGAGCAGAAACGATCGCTGTTACCATTGTGACACCAGCAGATGGTCCATCCTTTGGAACAGCTCCCTCAGGTGCATGGATATGCAGGTCATTTTTTAGGTAGAAATCCTCTGGAATATGATACTGTTTTGCAATGCTCCGCACATAACTAACGGCAATTTTTGCACTTTCCTTCATAACATCGCCCAGCGAACCAGTCAATTCAATCATTCCTTTTCCATCTAATACCAATGTTTCCAATGGCATCAGAACGCCGCCCACAGAAGTCCATGCCAAACCGTTTACAATCCCAATTGCATCCTGTTGACTCTGCTCATCTGGTAGATATTTTTTATGCCCCAGATAGGTAGCAAGGTTGTCCATTGTTACAGTCACACGTTTGCAATCGCCAGCTACAATTTTTTTGACTGCTTTTCGGCAAAGTGCAGCAATCATTCGTTCCAATTCTCGTACACCCGCTTCTCTAGTATAGTCATCAATCAGTGTGTACAGAACGGCATCCTGTATTTTAAACTGTGTCCCCTTCAAACCATGCTTTTTCATTTGTTTGCTGAGCAAATAATATTTGGCAATCTGAAATTTTTCTTCCCGATTATAACTGCCCAGTTCAATGACTTCCATTCGATCCAATAACGGAGCCGGAATTGTATCCAATGTATTCGCAGTAGCAATGAACAATGTTTTGCTAAGATCAAACGGCACCTCAATATAGTGATCCCGAAACGCTTTATTTTGTTCGCTGTCCAATACTTCCAGCATGGCAGCAGACGGATCACCTCGGAAATCATTGCTCATCTTATCAATCTCATCCAGCAAAATCAATGGATTTTTGGATTTTGCTCTTGTCATCGCATCTATAATCCGTCCAGGCATTGCACCAACATAAGTCTTTCGATGGCCACGAATATCAGATTCATCTCTTACGCCGCCCAGTGAAACACGTTCATAATTTCTGCCGAGTGCCTTAGCAATGGATTTTCCAATAGAAGTTTTTCCGACACCGGGTGGGCCAACCAAACAAAGGATTTGTCCAGTGACATCTGGCAGCATCGCATGAATCGCAATGCTCTCCAATACCCGTTCTTTTACTTTTTTCATGCCATAATGATCTTTGTCCAATACCGTTCTTGCTTTTTCCAAATTGATTTTTGCTTTTGTCTCTGTGTTCCATGGCAAAGCCAAAACAGTATCTAAATAATTGCGAATCACAAAAGATTCTTGTGTTGCCGGCGGCAGCTTGCCGAGCCGTTCTGCTTCCTTTACCAGCTTTTCTTCAGTAGCAGATTCCAACTTCAGATTTTTAATTTTTGTGATGTACTCCAGTGCATCTTCTTGTTCATCCTCTGCTTCACCAAGCTGTTCTTCAATGATATGCATTTGTTCCCGCAGATAAAATTCTCTCTGAGAACGATCCATGCTTTCTTTTGTCTTTTCTTGAATTTCCCGTTCCAGATTTAAAATTTCAATTTCCCGCTGCAACATCGCATAGAGCATTTCCAATCGTTTGAGAATATGATTTTCCTCCAACAGCTCTTGCTTTTGCCAATACTCTAAATTAATATTAAAAATAATATTATTAAATAATTCATATGGATCATTCTGACAGAGTACAGAAACAACTAATTCCCTTGGCATTCTCGGGAAAAAGTCACAATACTGATCAAATGTTTTTCGAAGAGAACGCATCATAGCTGACAATTCTGCATCATCAATTTTAGCACGACTTTTATATGGGACTGGTTTCACCTCTGCTGTTAAAAATGTGTCTTGCCTTTGTATCGCACAGAGACGTGCTTTTTTAACACCTTCCACCAACACTCGCATTACGCCATCCGGTGTTTTTAATACCTGGCGTACTTCTGCAATAACACCGAATTCATATAAATCTTTTTCATTCGGTTCTTCTGTAAAGATCTCCCGCTGTGCAACCAGAAACAACTGATGGTCTGCGGCATAAGCTGCATTGACTGCATGAATGGAAGCTTCCCTTGCTACATCGAAGTGCATCACCATCTTGGGAAATATCACAACTCCACGCATTGCAACCATTGGCATCCTATTTGGTGCAATTTCTGTTTGATTCATAGGTACGTCAGTCCCCTTTCTCTTTGTTATATCCGCATATTTTTGCAAATACAATTTCTGTAAGTTTACAAAAGCATGCAACATGCATTATAATCAAAAAAACAATTCCAGCAAAATGCCGACAGCATTCTGCCTTGATTTCCTTGGTATCTCATATTATACTATATTTCTGCTCTATTTGCAAGTGGTAAGTCCTGAAAATTTAACAGGAATTTCAGAAGGATTCTACAAACAGAAAAATGGGAACAAAAAGCATACCGTTTCCTTCTGTATTACGAAAACTGTTCCAGCAGCACACGATGCAGCAGTAAAAGCTGTTCCATTGTCAGCGATTCCATCCGAACCGTTTCTGGTAACTGGCAAATCTGCAACGCTCGTAAAATGGAATTTTTTTCATATCCCATTGTAGCAGACAAGGCATTGACAAGTGTTTTTCGCCGCTGAGAAAAACCACTACGTACCATACGGAAAAAATGCTTTTCATCTACCACCTGTTCTGCATAGGGTGTGCCAAGTTGAATCTGAATGACCGCAGAATCCACATTCGGAGGCGGCAGAAAGCTACCTCTTGAAACAGAAAATAACTGCTTCACAGTACCATAATACTGTACTGCAACTGTAATCGCACCAGCTTCCCGCGTGCCGACTGGTGCTATCAATTTCTCTGCCACTTCTTTTTGTACCATGACTGTAATGGTTTCTAATTTTGCATGGCTCTCCAACAAATGCATGAGAATCGGTGCAGTAATATAGTACGGCAAATTTGCACAGACAGAAACCGGCAAATCACCAAATTCCGATTCCAGCAGTGCGGGAATATCACATTTTAAAATATCCTGATGAATGATATGCAAATTGGAATATTGTCCAACCGTTTCCTCTAAAATAGGAAATAACCGTTGATCAACTTCTACCGCAGTGACCTTCTCAGCACGCTTTGCCAATTCCTTGGTCAGTGTGCCGATTCCCGTTCCAATCTCTAAAATACCATGTCCGATAGCTGCATTTCCCATCTCTGCAATCCGTGGACATATCTCGGGATTAATAAGAAAATTTTGTCCCAATTTTTTGGAAAAATGAAATCCATGCCGTTCCAAAAGAGAACGTACATAACGTATATTTGTTAAAGATGCTTCCATTACTGCCTCCTCTCAAAGTAAAACCACATTTCCAGTATACGTAGAGAATAAACAGCACTGCCGTACTGTTTCTCCTGTGATGCCCTCCAGTGCTATCCGATATAAATGCAGCTGCGTCCGATAGCGGTCTGCCAAAAGCTGCATATTTTTAGTAACATCTGTTTTATAGTCTACTAAAACAAACCCATTCTTTTCCCAAAAGGCAAGGTCAATGATTCCTTTCACCATACTATCTGAATTATACTGCCGCTTTAAGGATTCCCATTCTTTTCCCTGCATCTGTTGCTGCAATAAGTCAAATTGCACTAAAAATTTTTTCTCCCGCAGCACCATTGGTGAACGCCGAATTCTCTGATACAACTCACTTTGGAAAAAACGTTGCAGATCTGATAAACGAATACTATCCGCCTGCTGCTTTGTTAAATAGCCATTTCGTATCAAAGTTTGCAATGCCGCTTCTGGACTTTTTTCCGCCTCTACAAAAGAAACATATTGTAAAAAGGCATGGGTTGCCGTGCCACGTTCCGTGGCAGTCAATTGATTTTGCTGTAAGAAACGAGGTCTGCTCCAACTCATTTCTGTTTCCGGTTCCGTTTGCTCCCTATTATGTGATAAATTAGAAACACTCATCAAGGAAAGCTGTTTGGAGGCGGTCGTATCATAATGAAATTGTAAGGCGGTTTCAATTTCTGCTTGTAACGCAACATCTGGCTGCGGCAATGCCGACATTTGTAACGGCAATTCCTCTTCTAAACTTTCCTCTGTCATGCGTACATACTGAATGTGCAAATCTGAAAAATCAGAGATACCCGTCTGCATACATTGCTGCTCTGGAAATTCCTGCACAAAGGCTGCATCCTGCTTACGGAAAAGCCCATACCAAATCCACTGTGCCATACTCTGCACAGACTGAACCATATGACTGCAAACGGCTGGATTGGAAAAGTCCCTATAGTATAGCTGTTCCAGCCAATTTTTAGACGACTTTGAAACTGTTAACGGCAAAAACAATTTTTGCTTTGCTCTGGTCATAGCAACATACAGCAGACGCATTTCCTCTTGTACCAATTGCTTTTGTTTTTCTCGCAGCAGTACCAAATAGGGTAGTGTACTATATTTTTCATAATTCTCTGCATCATATAAATACAAACCCATCTTACCATCATCCGAAACATGCAGTTTTTTTCGGCTGTCCTGTGTCGAAAATTTCGTATCCAACTCCGCCAGAAAGACAAACGGAAATTCCAATCCCTTGGAACGATGCATCGTCTTAATAAATACCGCACGGTCTGCACCATTGGAGGGGTTCGCCTGTTCTAAGTCCCGTTCGTTTTCCAACAGAGAATCAATATACCGCAAAAATCCAGTGACCCCACCCGTAAAGGCTGCCTGCCCCTGTGTTTCATACTGCCGAGCATATTGAATCAACAAATTTAAATTCGCACGTTTTTTTTCGCCGTCCTGATAGAGCTGCATGACTGAGAGAAAATCAGTTGTATCATAGATTTCACGAATCAGGTCCTCCAGAGATAAAACAGTACTGTCTGTCCGAAGTGCCTGTATAGTATTCCAAAAGGAACAGCACTTTTCCTGAAAAGATTCCGGCAGCTGTCTGACCGCCTCTAAAAGTTCTATCGTTGCCGAACTGCCTTCGGCATTTGCAATCGCAGATAACACCAGATAAAGCGGTTGATTTCGATCTAATAACCGCAGCGTTGCAATTTCATCCATGGAAAATTGAAACATTGGTGAAACCATAACCGCTGTCAATGGAACTTCTAACAACGGATTATCCAAAATTCGCAGCATGTTAAGCAAAATCGTAATTTCCCTTGCACGCAAATATCCCTGCTCTTCCACCTTTTTTACCGGTATTTGTAATGCTTCCAATGCTTTTGCATACTTCTGACACGGCTTTCCCTTTCGCAATAGGATACAAAAATCCCCAGCATGACATGGTCGAATCGTACCATCTCGTTCTGCTACTGGATAACCGCTTTGTAACATTTCTTGTATGGTATGTGCAATCCAAGCCACCTGCATCTCCACTGTATCGGATTCCTGCAAAAAAGCAATTTTTGTACCCTGCTGTTCTGCCGGAAGAGAATTGTAACAGGTAGAACCTACATAAAGCCACTCTGATTTGTCATATAGGATCTCGCTGCTGCCCTTTCCCATAATTTCTGAAAAAATCAGATTGACAAATTGCAACACCTGTTCCGAACTTCGAAAATTTTGATTGAGTTTGATACACTGCATCACTGGTACAGCAGATTTCTGTTTTTCCAGATCTGCTTCCTTTACACATTGAATAAAATTCTTCGGATTCGCCAATCGAAATTGATAAATGGATTGCTTAACATCGCCAACCAGAAAAACATTATCACCATATAACAATGTACCATTTTCATCTTTTCGGCAAGCATGAGAGAGCAACTTAAAAATAATATCTTGTTTATTATTGGCGTCCTGATATTCATCAATCATAATAATTTGATAGTATTCCGATAATGTGCGAGCCAGTGGACTTTGTATCAGTTCACCATCCTGTTCCTTTGCCAATAGCTGCAATGCCAATCGTTCCCCATCCTCAAAACTCAAGGAATTGCATTCTACTTTCTTTTCCCACAATATCTGATCTACTTCTTCTGTCAAAGCAAATAAAAGCGGCAGCAACACCTGATGTGCCTGCAAATCTACAGCACAATAAGGCAATGTCCTTTTGATTTTTTGAAAGAGCACATCCATTTCCTCTTTATACGTTTTCCGCTGCTCTTTTACTTGTTCAAACTGTTCTACACTGGAAACGGTTTTCTTTTTTGAAGGATATCGCTTTCCTTTTCGCAAATCTTCATGATTTTGAATGATTTTCAACACTTGTTCTGCGGAAACTGTTTTTTTCTGCAAAGCATGCAACAAGGCATGCATCGTTTCAAAATCTGTACCGATCCAATCAGCTACGTTGTTTTCATCATCATAGAGTGTTTCTGCCAACTGGTACGTCTGTTCTACTGCATCGGCAATCCGAACCGCATCAGTTTGCAGCAGAGAAAGAAAATCGCAGTAATATCTGCTTTCCTGATAAGGCATTGTAACACTTTGTAAGACTTGTTGTTTCCACTGTGCTGGAAAAGGAATGGAACCTAAAAATGTTTTTAATTCCATCAAAATCTCTTCCAGTGCCTTGTCTGTTCCACTACAAAAGGCATTCCAAAGCTGCTGCATTGCCTCTGATTTCTCCGCATACCAACGGTTCAACACTTCATCCATTGCTTCACGGCAAAGAATTTCCTGTTCTGTTTCATCCATTACCCGAAAACTGGAAGTGATTTCACCATCTCCAGCATATTCCCGAATCAAATCAAAACAGAAAGCATTAATAGTACTGATTTTCGCTGCTGGTAAAATCAACTGCTGCTGCCGCAGCCAGCGATTTCCTGGTTCCGATGCAATCCGCTTTTCCAACGCTGCCTGTAACCGCTGTTTCATCTCTGCGGCAGCATCGTTGGTAAATGTAACTACAATCATACGATCTGCATAAATACGCTGCTCTGGATCGGCAAGCAGCTGAATCAAACGTTCTACCAGAACAGAAGTCTTTCCACTGCCGGCAGCAGCAGAAACAATCAAACTGCTATTTCGATGAGAAATCGCCTGCTGCTGTTCCGTTGTCCATGCCATGTTCCGTTTCCTCCTCTTCCAGTTCTTGCAATTTTTTTAGCATTTGTTCCTTTCGCTCTCCTGCCTGTCCCTCCATTATACGGCAAGGCTGCTGCTGTAAATTACCACAAATATCTTGATACATACAATATTGACAAGTATTCTTCTTTGGCAAAATTAAGGGATTGGCTGCAATATCACCCTGATAAATCCGTTGTGCTGTCCGTTTCAGGGTTTCCATCACATAGTGATATAAAGCACGGAATGAAGATTCTGACAAATAGGTGCCTGCCTTTGCATCCAATTCCCATGCACCGTTCTCGCCTGCCTTCAGTTTTGCCGGAATATAAATGCCCTTTCCATTTGGCTCCATACTACGGATAATTTCCGGATTCTGCACTAGCAAGCCATTCATCTTATAGGCAGCCTGCTCCTGTTCTAACTTGCTCTTTTTCTCTCCACGTTCCTTCTTCTCTTTGACACCGCCAGCTGGCATATATAAAATACCACCAATCTGTGCATTTTGCAACGGCGTTTGATTATACACAATGGAAAAAAGATAAATCAACATTTGCATATCCAGACCATATAGCAAATTGCCAAGAGAAAATTCTTTTGTTCCACTCTTATAATCAATCACACGAACGCAAGTTCTCCCGTTTATCTGACAGGTATCCACACGGTCTACGATTCCCTCAATTTGTAGGATGTGACCGTCTTGAGTGCGTGCTTTCAATGGTGGAAATGCTGTATTATTCCGATGAATTGACAATTCCAAATATTCTGGATAAAACATTGTCTGCTGCAATTCTGCTTGTATATGCAATAATGTAATAAGCAGCCGTTTCTGTACATAAGCATAAGTTGCATAACTTCTCGGTTCCTTGGAAAAATCACCACCCAACATTTCTCTCCAAAATTGATTGGTCAATTCTTCCAACAGATGCATCAATTCTGTTTCTGTGAGAGAAAGGAACGTCTCTCGTTTGTATCTTCGCAACACCTGTTCCAAACAAAAATGAATCAACGTTCCTTGATTGGCTGGATCTAACCGGATCTTCTGTCTTTGATACAAATGCAACGCACTCTCGCAAAAGAATTGAAATGGACAAAGCAAATAATGTTCCAGTTTAGAAGCAGTCATTGTAATTTTCTTTCCCATTAACTGTTCCATAATCTGTGGATTCGTAATCTCAAATGATACATCTTGATGCACGTTCTGCAAATAAGCAATTTTTTGTTGATAAACTGGATGCTTTTGCAGGATACGCTGCACGGTTGCAATTTCTGTCGTTCTGTCAGAAAAATTCCGTACATAATGATAATAAGCAGATTGCAGTGTCGTTGCATAGTAGTGAAGTGGGATTTGCTGTTCCGTCTGCAGCAATGTATTGCCATTTGAAAACATTTCCTGTATCTGGGAAATCACAAAAGAGGGATAACTTTTCTGATTGCCGGTATCCACCAGTGGATAGGTAAGATACAATTCCTGTGAAGCAGCAGAAAGTGTTTTATAAACCGCAAATCGTTCATCTGCCAGAATTTTTTGCAGAGCTTTCCGAATCACAATCTCTTTTTCTTCCATCAAACGATATTCTCGTTCTGAAAACAAATCTGCTGATAGTCCTGTGGAGGGAAATACTCCTTCACTGCAATGAATGACAAATACAACCTTTGGATCTCGCAGACGAGAACGCCCTGTTTGTCCAATTAAAACTGCATCCAATGTGCGAGGCGGTGTAGCATAGGTAACGGTTCGGAAAAGATAGGATAAGGAAAGACAGAAATCCGATACGGATAATGGTACTGTTTCATACAATTGATACAGGCAATCTAGAATCGAAACAAACTGTTCCCAGATGTATTTTGCATCTTGCTGCATGGAAATAGTTTTGTTCACGTCTTCTGTTTCGCAAAAAGCAGAAAATTGCGTGAAAACATCTGCTTGCTGAATATGCTGATATAACGCATGGCAGTAATCTGCTCCCGTTTTACACGATGCGAATGCTTGCCGAAGTGTAAGCAAAGGTGTTATCAGTTGCTTTCTAGTTTTTTCCACCTGTATAATTTCTTGCTGCATAGATTCTTTTTCCGGCATAGGAAATGGAGATTCCCACGTTTTTCCTTTCACGTTCCACTGATAACAATAATTTTCCAACTGAGCCAGTGCAAGCCAGTCACAACTAGCAAACCCCGTTTTTGCATATCGTAAAATATATTCTGTCCGCAAATTTTTTTGCTGCACCAGTTCCAGCAAGGTCAACAGATAAACAGAAAATGGATGGTGCAGAATAGAAACTGCTGCATCTAAATAAAAAGGGAGGTCATATCGTGCAAACGCATGGTTTACAATGGGGGTATAGGCTGACAGATCACTGGTCAGAATAGCAATGTCTCTGCAATGTAAATCTGAATGTTGTATGAGTAGCTGTCGAATGGTAGCACATACATATTCCAATTCTGATACGGCGTCTCTGGCTTCAAACAAATGAATATGCGATGCCGGTTCCGCTGGCCGATGTACATCCAATGGACGAAAAATTGTCTGACTCAAATGGGCAAGGTCTGCACTGGCAAACCGTTTTGTTTCCCGACAAACCTGCACGTCACTTGCAATATGATATTGTTTTGCCAGCTGCTGCATTCGATTTTGAGTATCTTGTACCGTTGCAAATAATGTATCATCTGGCTGTACTGCCTCCTCAATTCGCAGCGTCAAATAAATATCCGCAGCAGTAGAAACCATGACCTGTAACATTGCATATTCATCTTCTGTAAAACTCTCAAATTCATCAATAAAAATTGTTTTCCCTAAAAAGAAGTCATGCATGTTGGAAATAGCAGCCGCCTCTGTAATATCAGTTAAAGCATCCTGTAATCCATTTGTTTGCAACAGAGTTTCATATTGTTGATAAATATAAGAAATATCTTGTAGCTTATCGTGTAGTCTGCCTGTACAGTGCAATGCCGCTTCGTAAAGTTCCGCTGCGGTTGTGCCATTTCTCCGTAGAACAGATAAAATCTGTTCGATATTTTCCATAAAATCCGATTTTAAGCACTGCCGGTCAAAAAAATGCAGCACCTGCTTTTCCCGAACCGTTTGCACTGCTTGCAGCAGCAATGCTTTTCTGGTAATGGCATCTGCATATTGTGCTGTATATTTTCCATATTTTTGAAAAAGCATGCGACTGATGGAAGTAAAACTATGGGTTTCCAATTGGTTAAATGCTTTTGCACCAATAAAATGATAAAGTTTTTTGTCAAATTCATAGGAAAATTGCTCCGGAACAAGAATCATGCAATCCGGCTCTCTCGGTAATAGCTGTTTGATTTTTTTTAACAGCAATGTGGATTTTCCTGTTCCCACACCACCAATAATAAAATGCAACATGGATTTAATCTCCTTATATATTACTCACTATCATAAATGCAACATATCTGCGTTTGCAAAATGTGAAATAGGTGTATCAACATAGTGCCGTGCGACACATAATGCCTTACCATTCATGGCGGCGATAACAGATCATATGGCATGACTTGTCATAATACATAGCATAAATAGAAAATACTGCAAGGCAAACACACCTTACAGTATTCTTTTCTTTTAGATATTTGCTTCTACACTAATTTCCCGATGCGGCACCGGTGTGGAAAAGACAATCTGTGTGGAAGTATTTCCAAATCGCTGAATCTTTCCAATAAACGTATCCAACTCTTGTGTGGAAGGAAAAGATACTTTGATCAACATAGAATAAACGCCTGTGACACAATTACACTCTAACACGTTTGGGCAACTGTTGATAAATGGATAAAATTCCGCTTTCTGGTCTGCTGAAAGCTCTAGATTAATAAAAGCCGTAATATGATAGCCCAATTTTTGCCGGTCAATAATGGTATTATACCCCAAAATAATACCCTGCTTTTCCAACTTATCAATTCTAGAAGAAACAGCAGGTGCGGACAAAAACACCTTTGATGCCAGTACTTTCAATGGTGCTCTGGCATTTTCCTGTAGCAGTGTAATTAACATTGCATCAATTTTATCCATAAATGAGTATACTCCTTTCCAAACGCCGCTTCTGCATAGGCAGAGCATAAATAAGCGAACCTTCAAACATAACCTGATTATAACAAAAAAAAATGTCCTAACATTAAATTCAAAATAAAACTTTTATGCTAACTTTCAATTTTTATTTTTTTCGGTTATGAATCCTATTTTTTGTTTGCTGCACCTCCTGTAAATTAGCAGAGAGATATTGTTCTGTTTCTGTTAGTAAATTTATAACATAACTTTCAGAAGCGGTTTTAATTTCCTCTGATGTTGCCTGTGCTTTGGTTAACATTTCCATAGCCCGTTCTCTAGCTTCCATCATAATGGTCTGCTGAGAAAGCAACTTTTTTGCCCGCTGTTCTGCCTCCTGCACAATCCGTTCCCCGTTGGTATGTGCCTCCTGCATAATGCGGTCACAGTCAAATTCAATCAGCTTTGCACGCCGGATTTCCTCCGGCTTATTCATCCGCATATCATTAATTAATTCCCGCATGCGATCCCCATCAATAACGACTTTATGGGAAGCAAAAGGAATGGGTCTGGCATGATCCAGAAGCTGATCCATTAAATCCAGAATTTCATCAATTTTCATGTCTGCAACTCCTTCGACAGGCGATGCATGATTTCATCATGCAATAAATCCGGTACAAAATGCCGAATATCTCCATGAAATGCTGCGATTTGTTTTACAACACTGGAACTGAGATACATATTTTCTGTACAAGTTGTTAAAAAAATAGTCTCTGCACCGTCATATAGCTTCTTATTGGCGAGTGCCATTTGAAACTCGTATTCAAAATCACTCACCGCACGCAAACCCTTTACAATCGCAATTGCATGTACATCCTTTACATAATCTACCAATAATCCATCTGAAATATCTACCTTCACATTCGGAAGATCTGTCGTGACACGTGTAATCATAGAAGCCCGTTCTTTTGGTGTAAAGCTTTCTGTTGACTTCATAATATTTTTAGAAACTAGCACAATCAATTCATCAAATAGCTTTGATGCTCTATGAATGACATCTAAATGTCCAATTGTGACCGGATCAAAGCTCCCCGGATACACTGCAATTCTCTTCAATTTTGCGTCACTTCTTCCTTATAAATATATGTCGTCACAGCAATACTGCCATAGGCACGGCTTTTCTTTTTCTGCCAAACAGAAATGGTTTCTGGCAGTTCCAGTTCCCGCTCATGTTCACAGATAATTTTTCCATCTGCTGCAACATGCTGCTCCAATAATCCCAACATTTCCTGAATGGTATCCTGCCGATATGGCGGATCCAAAAAAACCAAATCAAACTGCACAGATGGTGATAAACACTTCAAAAAAGCAGTTGCCTCTGTCTGTATCAATTCTGCCTGTGCAGTAAAACCAGCAGCCGTAACATTTTCCCGTATAACAGCCATTGCCCTCGGAGAATGATCAATCAAATAGGCACGCTTTGCGCCACGACTTAATGCTTCCAAACCCAGTTGTCCGCTGCCGGCAAATAAGTCCAAAACGGTTGCCTGCGGCAAATCAAACTGAATAGCAGAAAAAATCGCTTCCTTTACCTTTTCTGTTGTTGGTCGAACATCCATTCCTTCTAATGTTTTCAGCCGTCTGCCTCGTGCCGTTCCAGAAATAATCCGCATGGTTGTTTTCTCCTGTCTTTCTTATCTCTTACATATCTTGTAACAATGCATACAATTCCATGCTTACTGCATGGGAAACGCCTGCAACTTTCGCCAGTTCTTCCGGTGATGCTGCTTTCAAATTCTCTTTTGTTTTAAAGTATACCAAAAGCTTCTGGGCTTTTTTTACACCAATGCCTTTCACTTGTGTCATTTCCAGAGCATAAGAAGTCTTTTTATGATGACTTCGCATATAGGTAATCGCATAACGATGCACTTCGTCCTGTATCTGCGTCAGAAGGTGAAACGCTGCACTGGTACGGGAGAGTGCAATTTCACAGCCATTTCCAGCAATTGCACGAGTACGGTGTTTATTGTCCTTTACCATACCATAAAGTGGAATATCCAGCTGTAAAGATACAAGTTCTGGCTGCACCGCATGGACATGCCCCTGTCCACCATCCAACAGAATCAAATCCGGCTTTTTACAAAACCCCTCATCGCCATCCTGTTCCACAAAATGAGTCAAGCGACGGCGTAACACCTGTTGCATACAGGCATAGTCATCCTGTCCGCACTGCTGCTCCAGTGAAAATCGCTTATAAGCTTTTCGATATGGTTTTCCATTCTGAAAAACGACCATGCCTGCAACAATCGTAGATGCAGCTAAATTGGAAATATCATATGCTTCGATCCATTCCGGCGTTACAGAAAGTCCCAATGCCTGTTTTAATTCTTCCAATGCCTGTACTTCCTTAGCAGTTCGCCCCATTTGCAGAGCAAGTGCCTCATTTGCATTGTTTTTGGAAAGCTGTAAAATATGTGCTGCTGTTCCACGCTGTGGCAACAACAACTTCACTCGATGTTCTGCACGTGCTTCTAACATTTTCTGCATCAATTCTTGATTTTCCAAGGATATTGGCAATAGAATACAACTCGGAATTTTTTGTCTCTGGTCATAATACTGCCCCATAAACGACTCCAATAAATCAGAAACCGATTCCATCTGCTGAAAAAAATAGGTTTGCTTATCAAAAAGTCTTCGATTTCGATATAAAAGTAAAGAAAGACATTGCTTTCCATCACTCTCACTCACTGCCAGCACATCTGCTTCTTTTATATCGGAATCGAGAATTTTTTGCGTTTCTCCTGCTTTGGAAATAGCAGAAATACGATCTCGCAAGATTGCTGCACGCTCAAAATCCAATTGTTCCGCTGCCGCTTCCATTTCCTGCTGCATCCGCTTGATAGATTCTGTACTGCCATTTTTAATATAGGAAATCGCCTGCTGTATGATGTCTTGATAAGCTTTCTGGGAAATATTTCCCCTACAAAGTCCCATACACTGCTTTATATGATAATTCAAACAAGGCCGACCACGATGAAATGCCGCTGGAAACTGCTTTTGACAAGTCGGTAAACGAAAGACTTGATTCACCTCTTTTACCGTCTCTCTTGCCACAAATCTACTCATATATGGTCCCAGATAGATCCCCTTTTTCTCCTTTTTCTGCTCTGTTGAAAATCGGGGAAATGGCTCCTCTGAGATATAAATATAATGATATCCCTTATCATCTTTTAGTAAAATATTATATTTTGGCTGATGTTGTTTAATCAGACTACATTCTAGTACCAATGCCTCGTATTCAGAATCTGTTACAATAAAATCATAATCATAAACTGAAGAAACCATACTTGCCACTTTTGGAGTATGATCCGCAGAAACCCGAAAATAACTGGTAACTCGATTTTTTAAATTTTTGGCTTTGCCAACATAAATAATCTCATCTGCCTGATTTTTCATTAAATAGACACCCGGAGATGTTGTCAATTTCGCCGTTTTTTCTCGTAAATACGGTAATCTTGGATTCATAAAACACCTCCGGATTTGCAAATATCTTTTTCTTACTGTAAAGCTTTCAATGCACGCTGTCCAATATCATGCCGATAATGTACATTTTCCCACTGAATGGTTTTTACTCCTGCATATGCTTTTTGCAGGGCAGTTGGTAAATCTCCCGCAGTTGCTGTTACACCCAGCACTCTACCACCAGCAGTTAATAGCTGTTTTCCGTCTTCTGCCAGTTTTGTCCCCGCATGGTAAACCGTACAGCCAGCAATTTGTCCACCATCATCCAAACCGGAAATTTCTAAACTTGTTTCATATTTTTTCGGATACCCGCCACTTGCCATGACAACACAAGCAGCACATCCATCTTTCCATACAACCGGCAATTCTGCCAACTTCTGTTCGGAAATTGCTTTCATAATTTCCACCAAATCTGTTTCCAATAACGGCAATACTACTTGTGTTTCTGGATCACCAAAACGACAGTTGTACTCAATTACTTTTGGTCCGTTGGGGGTCAGCATCAAACCAAAGTACAAACAGCCCTGAAATGGTCTTCCCTCTGCCTGCATTGCCTGAATAGTTGGTAAAAAGATGGTTTCCATACAAGTATCTGCCATTTCCTTTGTATAATACGGATTCGGTGCAACTGTTCCCATACCCCCAGTATTCAATCCTTCATCATGATCCAATGCACGCTTGTGATCCATAGAGGATACCATTGGAACAACTGTCTTGCCATCCGTAAATGAAAGAACGGATACTTCTGGTCCTGTCAGAAATTCTTCCACAACCACTGTACTGCCGCTTTCACCGAACATCTTATCTTCCATCATGTTCTTAACTGCTTGTTCTGCTTCTACCAGATTTGTAGCAATGATGACACCTTTTCCCAATGCCAAACCATCTGCTTTAATGACAGTTGGAAATTGATTCTGTTCTCGAATATAGGAAATAGCAGCGTCTGCCTCCTGAAAAATCTCATATTTTGCAGTTGGAATATGGTATTTTTTCATCAATTCCTTAGAAAATGCCTTGCTGCCCTCTAAGATCGCAGCTGCCTTGTTTGGTCCAAATGTTGCAAAACCAGCAGCCTGCATGACATCTACCATTCCCAACACCAATGGGTCATCTGGTGCTACAAACACTAAATCTACTGCCAACTGTTTTGCTAATGCCACCATACCATCTATATCAGTTGCCTTGACAGAAAAACATTCTGCATCCTTTGCAATGCCTCCGTTCCCTGGTGCACAGTACAAAGCATCCACTTTTCTGCTTTCTTTCAGCTTTCGGATAATTGCATGTTCTCTTCCGCCGCCGCCAACTACTAAAATCTTCATAGGACGTTTACTCCTTTCTGGCAAGCTGCTGTCGAAAAAACGACAGCATTGCCCATTTTGTATTAGTGATGGAAGAAACGAATTCCACAGAACGCCATCACCATGTGATATTTATCACAAGTCATGATGACATGATCATCCCGAATAGAACCACCTGGCTCTACAATATACTTTACGCCACTCTTATAAGCCCGTTCAATATTATCGCCAAATGGGAAAAATGCATCCGAACCCAGACAAACATCTGTATTCTGTGCCAGCCATGCTTTTTGTTCTTCCTTGGTGAAAACTTCCGGCTTCACCTTGAAAATGGATTCCCATGCACCATCTGCTAAAACATCCATATATTCATCTGAAATATAGACATCAATCGCATTGTCCCGATCTGGACGACGAATACCGTCTACGAATTGCAATCCCATTACCTTTGGATGCTGCCGCAACCACCAGATATCTGCTTTGTTGCCAGCCAATCTGGTACAGTGAATTCTGGACTGCTGTCCAGCACCAATGCCAATCGCCTGCCCATCCTTGACATAGCAAACAGAGTTAGATTGTGTATATTTCAAGGTAATCAGAGAAATCAATAGATCATGCTGCTTATCTTCTGGTAAATCTTTATTTTTTGTCACAATGTTCTCCAACATAGAATTATTAATATTCAGATTATTTCTACCCTGTTCAAATGTAACACCAAATACCTGCTTGCGTTCCAATTCTGCTGGCTCATAGGATGCATCTATCTGAATAATATTATAAGTGCCTTTCCGCTTGGATTTTAGGATTTTCAATGCCTCCGGTTCATAACCCGGTGCAATGATCCCATCAGAAACTTCTCTCTGAATCATCTTGGCGGTGGGGACATCACAAATATCAGACAATGCAATAAAATCACCATAAGAGGACATTCTATCTGCCCCTCTGGCTCTTGCATAAGCACAAGCAAGCGGAGATAATTCTCCTAAATCATCTACAAAGTAAATCTTTTTTAACGTGTCGGAAAGCGGTTTCCCAATCGCAGCACCTGCCGGAGATACATGCTTGAACGAAGTTGCAGCACAATAGCCAGTTGCTTTTTTCAGTTCCCGTACCAACTGCCAACCGTTAAATGCATCTAACAAATTAATATAACCCGGCTTGCCATTTAACACAGTAATCGGCAAATCACTGCCGTCCTGCATAAAAATTCTAGATGGTTTCTGATTGGGATTACATCCATATTTCAGCTGCATTTCTGAAGCCATAAGTTTATTCCTCCCGATTCTTTACTGATTTTTATTGATAATACGAGTTTCCGTCTGACCCGTTTCCAATTCTATAAACCGCACAAACAGAGAAACCTTATTCTCTGGGTGCAGGCTTTCCCAAATTGCATTGGTAAAGGTATCAATATCCCCCTCAATCGCAATTTTTTCCGGTTCTCCTTCAAAACTTGGCAGCGGATTTCCATCACCCTGATAAGTATGAATAAAGTGTCCTACACCTGCAACCGGATTAGAATACGTAAACGTATAACGCTGACAAGAGGTCGGATTTCCATCTGCACTCTTCAAAATAGAAAGTGCATACTGATAGCCGCCCTCTCGCTCAATGATGCCAGAAATACGAGGTGTATAATTGGGAGCATCTGGTTCAAATTCTCGAATCCTAAGGGATTCTTCAAACGTTTTGCCTGCCTGCATCTGCTCATATACCGTGTCTGTCTGGTCACCATTTGTTACGATGGTAATGTTGCCCAGTACTCGCACTGGTGCATAAATAATCAGACTTGGATCTACCATTTTGGACGGATCAAATGCTTGTGTACGAATGCCATCTCCTTCTGTCACAAAGACACGATTACGGCTGTTTTCACTTCTACCCATAATGAAATAAGCAGCCACTGCATACTTCCCATTTGCAGAAGTACCCAGTACAATTCCTCTGCCCGGATAAGCATTTTGTTTCAGCGATTCAAAAAGATTCATAGTCTTCATAAGCATCATTCTGCCTCTCTTTTCAACATTTTTCCTTCATAATACTGGCTGTTCCAGCAGTTTGACCTGATTATTAACAACTTCCAATTTGTCAGCACAGAAAAGCCGGACTGCTTCTGGAAGCAATTTCCATTCTGCTTCTTCCATAATCCGCTTTTGCAATGTTTGCGGGGTATCATCTTCTCGTACAGCAACCGGCTTTTGCAGAATAATCGGACCACCATCCGCTACTTCATTAACAAAATGAACTGTTGCACCAGAATATTTTACGCCCCTCTGCAAAGCATATTCATGCACACGCAAACCATAAAATCCTTCTCCACAGAATGCCGGAATTAAAGAAGGATGAACGTTAATAATCCGGTTCGGATAAGCTGCAATAATGCGAGCATCCAAAATAGTCAAAAATCCAGCCAGTACAATCAAATCTGCCTGTTCTTCCTGCAAGGCTGCCAACATGGCATCGGTGTAAGCAGAAAAATCTGCGAAATCTTTCTTTGCAATTACTCTGGATTTTACATGAAACTGTTCTGCACGCTGCAAGGCATAAGCATCTTCACGAGAAGAGATCACACAAGTGATCTCTCCTCCTGAAAAAACACCTGCCTGTTCTGCATCCAACAGTGCCTGTAAATTGGTTCCGCCACCGGAAACCAGTACAATAATCTTCTTCATCAGGCACCTCGTCCTTACTTTAAAATCACACCTTCATCAGAAGAAATCAATGTACCCAATACATATGCTTCTTCCCCAGCAGCTCGCAATACTTCCAATGCCTTATCTGCATCTTCCTGTGCAACACAAACCATCATGCCAACACCCATATTAAAAGTATTGAACATATCGTGTTCCGGAATGTTGCCGGTCTTCGCAATCAAATCAAAAATTGGAAGAACCTTGATGTCCTTCTTTTCAATCTGTGCAGAAAGTCCCTTTTTCAGAGCACGTGGAATATTTTCATAGAAACCGCCGCCGGTAATATGTGCAATTGACTTTACAGTTACCTGCTCCAACAAAGCAGTGATTGCCTTCACATAAATCTTTGTTGGCATCAACAAAGATTCACCCAATGTGGTTCCCAGTTCTGAGAAGTGCCGTGCCAAATTCTGACTATTGACAGTGAAAACCTTCCGAATCAGAGAATACCCATTGGAGTGTACGCCACTGGATGGCAATGCAATCAGCACATCTCCTACCTGTTGTGTATTCAAATTCAATACCTTTTTCTTATCTACTAATCCGACTGCAAACCCTGCAACATCATATTCTTCTTCCGGATAGAAGCCCGGCATTTCTGCTGTTTCACCGCCAACCAGTGCACAGCCTGCCTGTACGCAGCCTTCTGCAACACCAGAAACAATTTCTGCAACTTTTTCCGGTACATTTTTTCCCAGTGCAATATAATCTAAGAAAAACTGTGGTTTTGCACCGCAGCAAATAATATCATTTACACACATTGCTACGCAGTCGATGCCAATCGTATTATGCCGATCCATCAGAAAGGCAATTTTCAGCTTCGTTCCAACACCATCTGTACCAGAAACCAATACCGGATGCTCCATACCGGTAACATCCAGCTCGTATAATCCGCCAAATCCGCCAATACCAGTCAAAACATTGTCTGTCATGGTACGGGCAATATGTTTCTTCATCAAGTCCACTGCTCTGTAACCGGCTGTTACGTCAACACCGGCTTTTTTATAGCTTTCTGAGTAGCTCTTCATTCTTTCTGATTCCTCCACAGCATTTATTCGCCGATTTTACTTTCAAATTTATCCTTTGGCATCTCCTTTGGCACGGAAATTGGATATTCTCCACTGAAACAACCAGTACAGAACCAATCCTCTTCCTGCAAATCCGGAGAAGCAAGAGATTTTACGCCTTTTAGGCTCAAATAACCAAGAGAGTCTGCTCCAATATAGGCACAAATCTCCGGTATCGTCATCTGACACGCAATTAAATTTTCTCGACTATCAATATCCACGCCAAAATAACATGGATTGGTAAATGGTGGACAGGAGACCCGCATGTGCACCTCTTTTGCACCGGCTTCTCGCAGTAAATTGACAATGCGTTTACAGGTTGTTCCTCTAACAATACTGTCATCAACCAGTATTACACGTTTTCCACTCACCACGCTTTTTAAAACATTCAGTTTAATTTTGACAGAATTTGTCCGCATCTTCTGAGACGGCTGAATAAAAGTACGACCAACATAACGATTTTTGACAAATCCGACTCCATATGGAATGCCCGATGCCATAGAAAGCCCTAATGCAGCATCCAGACCACTGTCCGGTACACCGATGACAACATCTGCCTCTACAGGATGCTCCTGCCAAAGAATCCTGCCGGCATTCAGCCGTGCGGTATGAACACACGTTCCTTCTATGATAGAATCCGGACGAGCAAAATACACATATTCAAACACACACATAGAACGCTTCTTTCCACAATGTGTCCGAATAGAATATACTTGTGCATCGTCCACCACTACAATTTCTCCTGGTTCAATGTCCCGTTCAAATACGGCACCAACACTGTCCAATGCACAGGATTCAGATGCAAATACAACACTGCCATCTTTACAACGTCCCATGCAAAGTGGACGGAAACCATGTGGATCCCTTGCGGCAATCAACTTTTTCGGCGACATGACAACTAGAGAATAGGCACCTTTTAACTCATATATGGCATGTTCCACTGCCTCTTCAATGGATGCTCGCTTCAAACGCTGTTCCGTAATGGCATAGGAAATAACCTCTGTATCATTGGTTGTATGAAAAATTGCACCTTTTAACTCATACCGTTCCCGCAGTTCTCTTGCATTGGTCAAATTACCATTGTGTGCGATCGACATTGGTCCTTTGACATGCCGTACCACAATAGGCTGCGCATTAGAACGATTCGGTTTTCCAGTTGTAGAATACCGAACATGCCCAATAGAAATATTTCCGTGTCCCAGCTTTTCCATATCTTCTGCTTTAAACACTTCGGGCACCAAACCTAAATCTTTATGATGAGAAAAAACACCTCTGTCATTTACGACAATCCCACAGCTTTCCTGCCCTCGATGTTGAAGTGCATATAAAGCTGCATAGGTCATTGCTGCAACATCCATTGTCTGTGGTGCATAAACACCAAATACACCGCATTCCTCATGCAGTCCTGTCATCAACTTCCATCATTCCCTTCCGCTCCAGCAATAGGAGCACAGCTGACATTCTGGTTTCCCGACCGCTTGTACAGTGCCCTCCAGCGACTGAAACTCCAGCGAGGTCAGTTTTAATCTCCGGCAAATTTCATCCCGGAGCAGTTTGCCTCTTTCCGTATTGGAATTGCTGTATTCATGAATGTATTTTATTCCGTCAATGCCTTCATTTTGATCAATAATCTGTCTTGCAATCAGTTCCAACTCCGACGTGCTTCTTGAAAAATTGAGGTATTTGCATCCGTACATAATTGGCGGACAAGCAGACCGCATGTGCACTTCTTTTGCACCGTTCTCATAGAGAAATTCTACAGTTTCCCGCATCTGCGTACCTCTGACAATGCTATCATCTACAAACAGCAGCTTCTTGCCGGCAATCAAATCATGAACTGGAATGAGCTTCATTTTTGCAACCTTATTTCGCATCGACTGACTAGTCGGCATAAAACTTCTTGGCCATGTTGGTGTGTACTTAATAAATGGTCTTGCAAATGGAATGCCACTTTTATTTGCATAGCCAATTGCATGCGGAACACCGGAATCCGGTACCCCACATACAAAATCTACATCCGGCAATTTCCCATTTTTAATATCCGTTTCTGCCATGATTTCTCCGTTTCGAGTTCGCATCAGTTCTACATTGACACCTTCATAACATGCATTCGGATATCCATAGTATGTCCAAAGAAACGTACAGATTTTCATTTCTTCTGTACCTTCCTGCAAAATCTCATAGTGATCCTTTGTCAATTTGAGAATCTCACCGGCTTTCAGTTCATGACAAGTCTCATAGCCTAGCTTCTGATAGGCAAAAGACTCAAAAGAAAAACAAAAACCATCCGACCGTTTGCCAATGAGAATGGGCAGCCGTCCCATTTTATCTCTTGCACAAATAATACTGTCCTCTGTCATAATCACCAGTGACATGGTACCCTGTATTTTTTCTTGTGCATAACGAATTCCCTCTGTAAAAGAGGATTTTTGTGCAATCAATGCTGCGATCAATGCACCAGAATTAATACTTCCGCTGCTCATGGTTTCAAAATTTGCACAGCCGCTCATCAGTAATTCTTCTGAAAGATCTTTTGCATTGGTAATTACACCAATGGAACAGATTGCATATAAACCAAGCTGAGAACGCACCATAATTGGCTGCGGATCGGTATCGCTGATGCAGCCAATACAGATATTTCCCCGCATTTTTTCAACGTCTTTCTCAAACTTTGTTCGGAATGGAGAGTTTTCAATACTATGAATGTTTCTCTGAAATCCCAATGCGGAAGAAAATGCTGTCATACCGCCACGTCTTGTCCCAAGATGGGAATGATAATCTGTTCCAAAAAATACGT
>JAUNJC010000013.1:0-2436 GCA_030523195.1 Oscillospiraceae bacterium | reverse complement strand
AGTCATTTGCAGAAACTGCACCAAAAAAACCACCCATATAATTTTATTCTCCAAAAATTCTGTGCATAACTTCTTGATATGCCTCTTCTGTACCACCCATGTCTCTTCTGAACCGGTCTTTATCCAACTTTTCATTGGTTTTTACATCCCACAAACGGCAAGTATCCGGAGAAATTTCATCTGCCAAAATAACGGTGCCATCTGCCAGACGACCGAATTCAATCTTAAAGTCAATCAAACGAATGCCGATTTTCAAGAAGAAATCTTTCAGCACTTCATTTACCTTTCTGGTATAATTCTTAATGGTTGCAATTTCTTCTTCTGTTGCCAAACCTAGTGCCAGTGCATAATCATCGTTAATGAATGGATCATTCAGTTCATCACACTTATAACTGAATTCAATAATCGGACAGAGCAATGCCTTACCCTCTTCTACCCCCATTCTCTTGGAAAAACTGCCGGCCGCTACATTTCTTACAATAACTTCCAGCGGAACAATAGAAACCTTCTTGACTGCGGTTTCCCGATCACTCAGTTCCTCTACCAGATGTGTCGGCACTCCAGCTGCTTCCAACTGTTTCATAATATAATTAGACATCTTATTGTTGATTACACCCTTGCCAACAATAGTTCCCTTCTTTTCTCCGTTAAACGCAGTCGCATCATCCTTGTAATCTACAATGACAACGCCTTCCTGATTGGTAGCGTATACTTTCTTTGCCTTACCTTCATACATCTGTTCTTTTTTTTGCAGATTTTCCATCACTGTTTCCTCCATTTTTTGATGCTGCAATTTGTTCATTGCAGCATCTACAGTTTTATGACAGGGGAAAAATCCCCATATCGTACAAATAAAAAATAAAAAACAAATTGATTATGATTCTAACTGTGCAAGGAGTTTCTTTTCCTTTTCTAAAACGCCTTCTGCCATTGCTTTTTTTCGCTGTATCAGCTGTTCTGCCAGTACATCATCCGAAAGTGCCAATATCTGTACAGCAAGAATCGCTGCATTAGCAGCACCATCAATCGCAACTGTTGCAACTGGAATACCAGTTGGCATCTGTACCGTTGCCAGCAAAGCATCCAATCCATCTAATGTAGAGGATTTAATTGGAATCCCAATCACCGGCAAAGTGGTATGTCCAGCAATAACACCAGCAAGATGTGCGGCTTTACCCGCTGCGGCAATGATCACACCAAATCCATTTTTCTTTGCATTTACTGCAAACTCTGCAACCAATTCCGGTGTACGATGTGCAGACATTACATGCACCTCACACGGTATGCCAAATGCTTTCAATTCTGAAATGGCAGCTTTTACAACTGGTAAATCGCTGTCGCTTCCCATGATTACTGCAACTTTTTTACTCATCATCAAACCTCTTTTCTAATTTCAATCCACATAGATAAGTATGACATAGAACAACAAATGCTGTTCTATGTATCATCCACATAACAATGAAGAACCTATAGGATTTCTCCATTTATCAATTTATTACAATGCCAACAGTATTCGCAGAATCCGTCACATCTGTAGATGTTTCTGTTTTCTGCGTTTCTTGCTGAATCTGCAAGCCTGTAATCTGTAATGTTCCAGCTGCCGTATTTTTTTGAAATGCAACCTGTAATACAGCAGATTCTGTTGTCTGCTCTACTGTAACCGCACAATAAACAGTTGTACCAAGAATATCTGTTTGATTCGTGATTTTAATGGAATCTTGCCAATTCACCAACCACTTTTCTGCGGTATCTTTTGATAGTAACTGCTGAAGCTGTGTTTTGGCATCAGCAGATAAAAAAACAGATGCCTCTTCTTCATCATTACGCTGATAGGCTTTTAAAAATGTACTCAAAGTATCTCCAAGTAAACTCCATTCTTCTACTGACAATAACTGTGCTGTTGTCTGCCGTTTACAATGCATCGTAACAATACGACGCTGAATAGAACGTTGTAAATCAAACGAACGAAGTGCAATCCCATCCTTCGTCTGCTCATAAATAAAAGTATCCGTTCCACGCTGTAATGTCAATAAAGAATCCTTTAAAATATAGGCATTCCATGCACATGGTGTCAAATTATGAAACGATCGATCATACAAAAAGTACAGATCCTCATGTAACAACCACCCTACAATGATTTCTTCATTGACATAAGAAAGATCCTGATAAACAAATGGTACAATCACATTGCCTTCCCGATCCAATACACCTGTTACCAATTCTGAACCGATTTGTTTCACAGCCGCCACACCATTACTGCCAATAAAATACAATTTCTTCCATTCCGCCGCTGCAATGATCCTGCCGTCTGCATCTGCAAGTCCATATAAACCAGTCGCTTCATCTTGAAAAATAGAACAAGATTCTTTTGTCTGGGTATCTGCATAGGATGTTTTCTCTTGTTCCACTGGTGCATTTGTTCGTTTGGAATAAAAA
>JAUNJC010000012.1 GCA_030523195.1 Oscillospiraceae bacterium | reverse complement strand
GAGCAGCTGATTTGTAATCAGCAGGTCGGGGGTTCAAGTCCGTCCACCAGCTCCAGTATATCATCAAAATTAGATATGCACTTTGGGGGAGTTCCCGAGTGGCCAAAGGGGACAGACTGTAAATCTGCTGCTTCTAGCTTCGATGGTTCGAATCCGTCCTCCCCCACCATAGAACAGGTAAAGCAGATATGTGTTTTGCCTGTTCTTTTTTATTTCTATTGTGAGAATGTGAGAAGAAGGAACGCCCGTCAAATGGGAGAAAGGGCAAGAAAAGAGGAAATTTTACCATGCTGAGAGAAGATTTGAGAAATGTTGCAATTATTGCACACGTCGATCACGGAAAAACCACTTTGGTGGATGAGATGCTGAAACAAGGTGGTGTGTTTCGGGAGAATCAGGCCGTTGCAGAACGTGTCATGGACTCCAATGCACTGGAGCGAGAACGTGGTATCACCATTTTGGCGAAAAATACTTCTGTTCGTTACGGCGACATCAAAATCAATATCATTGATACTCCGGGACATGCTGACTTTGGCGGCGAAGTAGAACGGGTATTGAGCATGGTAGATGGTGCGTTGCTGCTGGTAGATGCAGCGGAAGGTCCCATGCCGCAGACACGGTTTGTGTTGCAGAAGGCATTGGAAATGAATCTGAAAATCATCGTTGTGGTCAATAAAATCGACCGCCCGGATGCACGTCTGGATGAAATCGGTGATGAAGTACTGGAACTTTTAATGGATTTGGATGCCAGCGAAGAACAGTTGGAACATACCCCATTCCTGTATTGCTCCGGCAGAGATGGTACCGCCTCGCTTGACCCGCACGGGGAAGGAAAAGATCTGACACCGCTGTTTGATACCATTGTCAATTATGTTGATCCGCCGAAGGGTGAACCGGAAGCACCGCTGCAAATGTTAATCTCTTCTATTGATTATAATGAGTATGTTGGCAGAATCGGCATCGGCAGAATTGCTCGTGGTACCATTCAGGTAAATCAGCAAATCGTCATTGGCAATTATCACAGTCCAGAAACCGTTAACCGCAATAAAGTCGTTTCTTTGCTGCAAATTCAGGGCTTGCAGAAGGTACCGGCAGAAACAGCAACTGTGGGAGATATTGTCTGGATCAGTGGAATTTCCAATATTTCCATTGGCGATACCGTCTGTGCTCCCGATTGCTTTGAACCGCTTCCATTTACGAAAATTAGTGAACCAACTGTAGAAATGACCTTCTGTGTCAATGACAGTCCGTTTGCCGGACAAGAGGGTAAGTTTGTGACTTCTCGCCAGCTGCGGGATCGTCTGATGCGGGAATTGCTGCGAGATGTTTCCCTGCGTGTCACAGAGACAGACAGTACGGACGCTTTTCGAGTTGCTGGCAGAGGCGAAATGCATCTGTCCATCCTGATTGAAAATATGCGTCGGGAAGGTTATGAACTGGGTGTTTCCACGCCGCGGGTACTGTATAAGGAAGTGAACGGCAAACGCTATGAACCGATTGAAGAAGTGATCATTGATGTGCCGGAGGATTGCGTTGGCTCTGTTATGGAAAAGCTGGGCACACGTAAGGCAGAATTGCAGGATATGCATCCACAGGGCAGCCGGACGCGTTTGACTTTCCTGATTCCGTCGAGAGGGCTGTTTGGTTACAAGAGTGAATTTCTGACAGATACCAAGGGCGAAGGCATCATGAACAGTATGTTTCATGGCTATGAGCCGTATAAGGGGGAAATTCCAAGACGGAATACTGGTTCTTTGATTTCATTTGAAACCGGAGATGCTGTCACTTACGGTCTGTACAATGCACAGGAACGTGGTTCTTTGTTCATTGGTGCTGGCGTACCGGTCTATGAAGGTATGGTGGTTGGGGCATCCCCGAAGACAGAAGATTTGGTAGTAAATGTTTGCAAGCGAAAGCACCTGACCAATACCCGTGCAAGCGGCAGTGATGATGCATTGCGTTTGGTACCGCCTCGTATTATGAGTTTGGAGGATTGCTTGGAATTTTTAGCAGATGATGAATTGCTGGAAGTTACCCCGAAATCGCTCCGGATTCGGAAGCAGGTTTTGAGCAACCAATTGCGGGCAAAACAAAGAGGAAAATTGAAATAAAGAGAAATTGACTGAAGAAAGGATGATAGAAATATGATGCAGCAATGGAGACGAAGTGTTTGGGCAGCATTGTTGACGTTGGCAACGCTGTTCAGTTTTACTGGTTGTAGTTCATCTGATGAAGAGTCCTCGGAGTCTTCTGTGGATCTGTCGAATATTGCATCTGCTGTGATGGAAGAAGGGTCTACGGAAGCCGTTACGACTGACTATGCCTATATTATGAATGAGGATGGTACCATTTCGGTTTCTGGTTATACTGGTTCGGATACTGACTTAACCATACCGGGTACGATTGATGGATATGTGGTAACAGGGATTGCAGACCATGCGTTTGAAGCCAATTTCGATATTAAGAGTGTTACTCTGCCGAATGGATTGATTATCATCGGAGAAAGTGCATTCAGTGATTGCAGCAGTCTGACAACGATTGTCATTCCGGATACCGTTGGCACGATTCGCAGAGGGGCATTTATCAGCTGCACTTCGTTGACCACATTGGAAATTCCAGCAAGTGTAACAGAAATTATGGAAGAAGCCTTTACAGGTTGTGCTGCACTGAAAGATTTAACGATTGCAAGCAGTACAATAGAGTTTGAGAACTGGTGGATGGATACCAGTGAAATCCCATCCGGTTTGACCATTACCTGTCCAAAGGATTCTAAGGTTGCAGCATGGGCAGAGAAAAATGATGTTGCAACGAAACCGCTTTCTTAAAAGAACCAATTTTCTCTGCTGCTGACAAGCCCTGAATGTGGGCAATAGGGAGAGAAAGCAAGATTGATAGAAAGTGCCCGTATGGGGCATACGGAAATGCCATACAGTTAAGCAGATTTGAGTAGGTAGGAAATGAGCGGCTTTGCAGCATGCACTTGTCAACGCTATACGGCAAAGCCAAAAGTTAGGAAAATCTATAAGCAAAATAGGCGAAAACGACAAACAGGATGGATCATGTTAAAAAAGATTGAGGGTATATCACGGATAGAAAAAGTGAGCTGTACAAAAGGTACAGAAATTAGGATTGCAGTTATGCAAAAGAGAAGAAAGACTGCCATTCGGTTGTGTCGTTATGATAAGGTAAAAAGGTAGGTTTCAATCCATGAAGAAAAATTGGAAAACCGTTTTATGCGGTATATTTGCTATGATGATGGCAGTTTCTCTCACTGCCTGCGGCGGAACAGAAGAAGACAGTTCGCAGAGCAGCGAAGCAGAAACAACAGCAGAGGAAAGCAGCACTGTAGACACAGAAACGGATGCAGACAGTGCTGAGGCAGAAGATTCGGATGCAGCTGATGCAGATACCACAGATGCAGACAGCAGCAGTCAGGCAGATGTGGTGTATGGCACATATGATATAGAAGCGGAAGATGGCGTGGATCAGGCTTGTGCAGATGTTATTAAGGCATATTTTACAGCCATTGAAGAGCAGACATTTGAAGATTATAAGGCAACTCTGTACGATTACTACTACAATGTTTATGACAGCTGGCTACAGGATAATTATGGATACGGCATGGAAACGACGATGGAACAGATGCACCAGACTCTGCTGGATAGTGCAGGCGGTGATAATCTGGTGATTACCGGTGTTTCTGTTCGGCCGTCTACCTCCGAGGGCGTAGAAGCCACCACCAACAGCGAAGGAGAAACCGAAGCAACAGAAGATCTGCCGACACAGTATCTGCATATCTATGAGGAATTGTTGGGAGAAGGTTTTGCAGATGAAGTGAAAAAGGATGTCAGCAATGCATTGGTAATTTCCTTCACCATGAAGGGCACAGTGGATGGCGGAGAAGAAAAAACCATTATGGAAGGCTATGATCTGATGATGGTAGAAAAAGACGGTGCATACTATATTTTGGGCTAAGAAAAGTGATTCATGCAGAAAAATAGAATGATGACACAGGAAGGATCCCCCTTGATCAGAGGGGGATTTTTCAGTTTGCAGCGGATTTTTGGAAGTTCGCAGGACATTCTATTGACACATTGCAAAAAAAAGCGTATAATAGGGATATGTGTCGGGATTTTATTTCGAAACGTGTTTATTTTATCACAAATGCAGCAATTACCTGTGTTTGAAATCTGTGATGGAGGGAAAACCAATGAAGCGAGTTTATAATTTTAGTGCTGGTCCTGCTGTTTTGCCAGAGGAAGTATTGCGGGAAGCCGCAGAAGAAATGTTAGATTATAATGGGACAGGAATGTCCGTTATGGAAATGAGCCATCGTTCTAAGGCATTTCAGGAGATCATTGAAACAGCAGAACAGGATTTACGGGATTTGATGCACATTCCAGATAACTATAAGGTTTTATTTTTACAAGGCGGTGCATCCCAACAATTTTCTGCCATTCCAATGAATATGATGAAGAATGGGGTAGCAGATTATATCGTAACAGGTCAATGGGCAAAAAAAGCGTATCAGGAAGCACAGAAATACGGAAAAGCAGTTAAAATTGCTTCTTCTGAGGATGAGACATTTTCCTACATTCCGGATTGCTCTGATCTGCCGATTAGCCCAGACGCAGATTATGTTTATATCTGTGAAAATAATACCATTTATGGTACAAAATTTAAGAAGTTACCGAATACCAAGGGCAAGCCGCTGGTAGCTGATGTTTCCTCTTGTTTCCTGAGTGAACCAGTGGATGTTTCTCAATATGGTGTCATTTGGGGCGGTGTGCAGAAGAATATTGGTCCAGCTGGTGTGGTTATCATGATTATTCGGGAAGATCTGATTCCAGAGGAAACACCAATTGCCAATACGCCGACTATGCTGAAATGGAAGACACAGGCAGACGCAAAGTCTCTGTACAATACTCCACCGGCATATGGTATTTACATCTGCGGAAAGGTATTCAAGTGGCTCAAGAAGATGGGCGGTTTGGAAGCCATCCAGAAGCGAAACGAGGAAAAAGCTGCCATTCTATACAATTATCTTGATCAGAGCAAGCTGTTCAAGGGCACAGTTCGTAAGGAAGACCGTTCTTTGATGAATGTACCATTTGTAACTGGCGATAAAGATTTGGATGCTAAGTTTGTGGCAGAGGCAAAGGCTGCTGGTCTGGAGAACCTCAAGGGACATCGTTCCGTTGGCGGTATGCGGGCTTCTATCTATAATGCGATGCCAGTTGCAGGGGTAGAGGCACTGGTTGCATTTATGAAACAGTTTGAGGCAGAAAATGCCTGACATAGGGCTAGGGAAAGGACGAATCATCATGTATACCATTCAAACATTAAATAAAATTTCGGCTGTTGGTATCAAGCGGTTTGATCCGGCTTGTTATACCATCACCGATGCAGCTGAAAATCCAGATGCCATTATGGTGAGAAGTGCTGCCATGCATGATATGGAATTTGGCAGCAACCTGCTGGCAATTGCCAGAGCTGGTGCTGGTACGAATAATATTCCAGTAGATCGTTGTGCAGAGGCTGGTATCTGTGTGTTTAATACACCGGGTGCCAATGCCAATGCAGTGAAAGAACTGGTGCTGACTGGGCTGTTGCTCTCTTCAAGAAAAATTCCGCAGGCAATTGCTTGGGCACAGTCTCTCGAACACGAAGAAGGCATTGGAAAACTGGTGGAAAAAGGAAAGAGCCAGTTCGCTGGTCCAGAGCTGAAAGGCAAAACCCTCGGTATTATCGGTTTGGGTGCCATTGGAGCACTGGTTGCAAATGCTGCGATTGCACTGGGAATGCAGGTGGTTGGAACGGATCCATTCCTGTCCGTTGGAGCTGCTCTGCGGCTGAATCCGGCAGTGAAAATTGCCAAGGATGCGGACGGTGTGTATGCAGCTGCGGATTACCTGACCATTCACGTGCCATTTAATAACGACACCAAGGGCATGATCAATGCAGAAACGATTTCCAAGATGAAGGACGGTGTACGGGTTCTGAACTATGCAAGAGGCGAACTCGTGAACGATGACGATATGCTGGCAGCATTGGCTTCTGGTAAGGTTACCTGCTACTGCACCGATTTTCCGAATGCAAAGACCTGCCATGCAGAAGGCGTTGTGGCAACGCCGCATCTGGGGGCTTCTACACCGGAGAGTGAGGAAAACTGTGCTAGTATGGCTGCGGAAGAGCTGATTTCTTATCTGGAAACCGGTAATATTCGCAACAGCGTCAATCTGCCGAATGCAGAAATGCAGGCAGTTGGCAATAAGGTTTGCATTCTGCACCAGAACGTGCCGGCAATGATTTCCACAGTGACGGCTGTTGCCGGAAATGCAGGTGTCAATATTGAGAATATGGTCAATGCAAGTCGGAAATCCTATGCGTATACCATGTTGGATATTCCTGAAACGGTGACAGAGGAAATGTTGGATCAGATTCGTGCCATTGATGGTGTGATTCGGGTTCGGTTGATTGCAAAGTAAACAGATTATTGAATAGAATGTTTGCCCCTGCAAGCTGTCTGTATTAGGCAGATGGCTTGCAGAACCCCATTTTTAAGGCGATTCTATTTTTCATAGATTGCATTTTCAGAGTAGAAAACGATGCGTTAAGTGTCTGGCAGACGGGGAGTTGCTGCTGGAACGAAAAGCAAAGCTTGCGGTATCGTTTTCGCATCCCGCTGACTGCATCTAAGAAGCCTTCCATGAAAGCTCCTTATATGCACAAGGCATGAAATTCAAGGAGGTATTTTTCATGAAAGGCATTTTTTCTTGTTTTACAGAGTCGGCAAAGGAATTTACCAAGCTGCGAAGCTTGACCATCACAGCATTATTCATTGCTGTTTCCATGATGATTGAGTCATTTTCCATTGATTTGCAATTTGTCAAGCTGAATTTTGCATTTTTGGCAATTGCGGTGATTGGCATGTTATTTGGGCCCTGCATGGGATTGGCAGCTGGGTTTGCATGTGATATTGTAGGGTATCTGGTACATCCCTCGGGCGGATTTCTGCCGGCATATGTATTGGTTGGCGGCTTACAGGGTCTCATTTATGGGGTATGTTTATACCATAAGATGAATGGACATAGCATTCAGTTCCGGAACAATAAGACCGGCAAAGAGCGAGATATTACCCTCTTCCTGCGGGCAATTATGGCACGGCTTTTGGATGTTATTGTGATCAACCTGTTGATTCAGACCAAGTTGAACATGCATTATGGTTTTATTCCACAGGAGGCATATGGTGCAGCCATTGTTGCACGTACAGCCAAAAATGTGATTGAATTGGGCATTGATTTGCCGCTGCTATTTATTTTGCTGCCGATTGCTCTGACGGCTTATCAGCGTGTATTCCGGCTGCAAAGGGCGACTGCTGCATAAATCAATTCTGTTTTTAAAAACTCCCAAACTCTGAAAACAACACCCCCTTATGGAATGTGTTCTTCCATAAGGGGGTGTTGTTCATTCGTATTATAACCACAGCCAGCAAAACGCCGTTTGACTGCTTCCTTTAAAAGCAGGGCAGTCAAACGGATTCCGTTTATTACTTTCTTCTGGTGCGGTTTTTCCGTTCTGTGTTTCGCTTGATGTCGCAAATGCGTTCTTCACTATTCTGCTTGAATTGGCTGAGCATATCCTCAAAGGAAAGTTCCGACACAGGCGGCTTTGGTTTTGGCTGCCATACATTTGGTCGTTCCCGTTTGGGCATACGCTGCTGCGGACGAGCATTTTGCTGTTGCGGATCGCCTTGCGGTTCTGCGTGTTTCATGGAGAGACTAATTTTATTATCCTGTATGCCAATGACTTTGACGCTGACAGTCTGCCCCTCTTTTACAAACTCATGGATATCCTGTACAAATCGGTTAGAAACTTCCGAAATATGCACCATTCCTGTAACAGTTTCCTGTGAAGATGCATCCGGCTGAATGGCAATAAATGCACCATAATTGGTAATCCGTTTTACGGTACCTTTGTAGATTGATCCAATTTCTAATTGCATGTAACGCTAAAGTCCCCCTGCTCTTAAAATTTCTCTGCAATGCCGCAGAGCGGGCTAATTTCTAGATGTATCATAAAAACGGTATTCATCCTCATAGGCATAGTCATAGTCTTCCCGTGCTAATTTTTCCATATAAGTATCCACATCACCGCTATTTAAAATACGTTCCAGATCCTTATTTTCGGCTTCATAGGCTTCTGTTTGACTGCGAAGTGCTTCGAGTTCTGCTTTTCGCTCTGCAATGCTGGATTGCAGGGAGATAATACTAGCAGTACAGCCAATCAGTGCAAGTATGACAGTAGTGCGAAAGAGTAACTTAAAGAGAAACTTTCCTCTTTTGTTTTCGGTTGCGGTTTCCGGCTGGTTGTACTGCACGGCGTCGTTTAGGATTGGTTTTTTTCTTCGCTGTTGCAGATGCTTTCGTTTTGCTGCACCGGACATTCTGCTTCACTTCCTGATCTTGTTTTCTTTTATTATACAACAAATGGCGGGCTGCAATCAAGTGAAAGCGATGATTTTTTTTCTTTTTTTCGATATTTTGTATAGATTGACGAAAATTTTGCTTGATTTTACATTTTAATCGTGCAAAAAGTGCTGTAACGGGATGTAATAAATGTGACAAACAGTTGTGGATGACAATAGCTGTTCGGCGAATTATTTTTAGAAAAGGATTGCCGAACAGAAGTCGCCACAGGAGACTGCCTAACAGCATGCCAACGGCATAAAACAATCGAAATTCACCACGGCAGGCGGTTACGGTAAAGGCAGCCAGTACCACGGCATAGCCGAAACAAAATAAGATATCTTCTAGTATCGTGACAACCAGATGATGCGGAAAGAGTACTCGCAGAATGCGGAAGATATCAAAGAACAGACCGATTGGCAATCCTAGCAAACAGGCGTAGAGGAAGAGCGTGGTTTGTTCCTGTACGGTAAAATAGGTTTCTGGGATTTGTATCATCGGAAGAGCTTTCCGAGGGCAGAAAGCGGACCTTTGCGGTCTCTGTCGCCGTATTGCAGTGACCAGACATCACCGGAGATCCGCATATCGCCGGTTTCCACGCTGACCGAGTCAATATGCAGATTTCTGCCTTTGATAACGAGTTCACCGAGTTGGGTATAGAGGCGGATGGTGCGTTCATCGAAGCAATCGACATCCGTGACACCGGAGAGGTTCATATTGGCTCTGTCTTCTAAGATGAGGTTATGGTGTAGGTTTGCAGTCGATGCGTTGCGGTCTGATTTCATAGAGCAGTTCCTCTTTTTCTTGAGATATTTTGTCTATTTTATTTTATGCAAGGGAGGATAAAAATAGAACAGAGAGGAAAGAATTGCCCGCCGCAGGCGACTGCGGTCAAGCTGGCTCAGCTTGGCGGAGGGGTGCAGGGGAACAAGCTGTTCCCCTGCGGACATTGCAAATTAGAACAAGAAAACTGGATAAGGAATGAACGTCAATTGCCCCTCTAAAATATTTCCATTGAATTTGATATAAGGTTACACGGGGGCAATTGACGTACGTAAGGCAAGCTGGGGGTGTCCCCCAGCCTTGCCGACCTATTCAAATATGGGTTCCCTAAGAATTTGTTCCCCTATTCCTCTAAATAGAACGATTTAAATTCCGCCGGCAAAAGGGGGTTCCACCCCTGCTTTTGCCTGGGTCATCGTCAATCGCCCCCATGCAGCCTTTTTACAAATCGGATAGAAAATTTAAAAAGGGCGATTGACGTATCGCTTCTTATCCAGTTTCTTTGTTCTAATTTGCAATGTCCGCAGGGGACGGTAGTTTATCTTCAAAATAAGATGAAATTATTCTGTCGCTTGTATAATTTGTTCTTCTGTAGTTTGCTGTATTTTCTTTAGTTTTTTTACCTGTTTCCACAATAAAGTTGCTTCTTGTTGTGAAATGGATGAATTTTGTAGGAGTTGTTCTAACTCTTTAATTGTATCACAAATTGTTGAAAATAAAGTAAAATAGGGCTGCTTGTAAATGTCCATTTGTTAATCTCCTTTCTTTGGTTTATCTTATTATAACCTGTTTCAGGTTAAAAGTCAATGCATTTTAAAAAAACATTGTATTATAACAGAGACAGGAGGAGATTGGATGCAAAATCGGATTCGAGATTTGCGAGAGGATGCAGATTTAACACAAACGCAAGTCGCACAATATTTAAAAATGTCTCAAACAGGTTATTCTAAATATGAAACAGGAGAAAATGATGTTCCAACGGCTGTCTGGCAGGCTTTAGCAGATTTCTATCATGTCAGTGTCGATTACCTGATGGGACGTACAGACGTTAAAACGCCTCATCCTTAATAACAGCACAAAAAGACCGCATAACGTTCTTAGTGAGCGTTTCTGCGGTCTTCTTGTATTTGCTATATAAAGAAAATAGAAAACTTAGTCTTCAGCCTTTTCAGCGTCAATGAACTTTACGATGTCGCCAACGGTCTTCATGCCCTCTACAACTTCGTCTTCAATCTTTACTTCAAATTCATCTTCTACTGCCATTACCAGATCAACGATGTCCAGAGAATCTGCGCCCAGATCATCCTGAATATTTGCGTCCATTGTTACCTCGTCTGCTTCTACATCCAGCTGGTCTACAATCATTTCCTTAATCTTGTCGAATGTTGTCATAGTTTTTTCCTCCAAAAATATCATTCATTTTCATTTACGGCAGCCATTTCCTGCCCATCCTGAGATGGTTCTGAGAAGACGCCGATTTTTCTAAACTTAGTATACCGTTCTTTTTGTAAAATGTCAATATCTTTTTCTAATTTTGCGGCTATCGTTTTCACCAAATATTCCTTAATATTTTGTGACATTTTGTCCAAATCGCTTTGTGCCCCTTCTTCCGGCTCCGGAATGATGGCATCTGCTACCCCAAATTCCAGCAAATCTTGTGCTGTAATCCGCATCACTTCACAGGCTTCCTGTTCTCTGGATGCATCTTTCCATAGAATGGAAGCTGCCCCTCTTGGGGAAATTACAGAATACAGTGCATTTTCCAGCATTGCCAGATCATCGCAGACACCGAGTGCCAATGCACCGCCGCTGCCGCCTTCTCCGAGGACAACCGAAACAACAGGTGTTTTCAGGGACATAAATTCTGCTAAATTTTTGGCAATTGCTTCCCCCTGTCCTCGTTCTTCTGCTTCAATGCCACAGAATGCACCGGGGGTATCAATAAAGCAAATAATGGGTCGGTGAAATTTTTCTGCTTGTTTTGCCAGCCGCAGTGTTTTTCGATAGCCCTCTGGATGCGGCATAGCAAAGTTGGACTGCTTGTTTTCCTCTAAATTACGACCTTTGACTTCTGCAAGGATGGTAACAGGGATTCCATTCAGCCTGCCGATACCGCCCAGAATTGCCCCGTCATCGCCATAGCTGCGGTCACCGTGCAGTTCAAAGAATTCTTCAAAAATTCGGGGCAGATAGTCATGAATGGTGGGACGGTTCTTTTCCCGTACCAATAACTGTTTTTCCCATGCTGTTCTTTGATGCGGTTCTGTCATGCCTGTCCCTCCTCTGTCTGTTCTGATTCTTCCGGCAAATAGCCATGCAGCCGCAGCAAAGAAGAGAGCGTACGCCGCAATTTTCTTCTCTCTACAATTTGATCCACAAAGCCATGTGCCAGCATAAATTCTGCCAGCTGGAAATCATCCGGCAGGTGCTGCTTAATCGTGTTCTCAATGACACGCCGTCCGGCAAAACCAATCAATACCTTTGGTTCTGCCAGAATAATATCACCCAGAGAGGCAAAAGAGGCTGTGACACCGCCAGTGGTCGGGTCGGTCAGCACTGTAATATAGAGCTGACCGGCTTCATTGTGCCGCTGTACCGCAGCAGAAGTTTTCGCCATTTGCATGAGGGAGAGAATGCCTTCCTGCATTCTTGCACCGCCGGAAGCGGTAAAAGCGATGACAGGCAGCTGTTTTTCTGCTGCCCGTTCAAAGGCACGGGTAATTTTTTCCCCCACAACACTGCCCATGGATGCCATGAAAAAATGGGAGTCCATGACAATGATAACCGTGCGGGAGCCTTTAATGGTACATTCGCCGGTCAGAACGGCATCTCGCAGACCTGTTTTTTCCTGAAGCTGTTCCACTTTTTCCGTATAGCCGGGGAAGGAGATTGGATTGAGACTTTCCAGCTCTGCATCATATTCCAGAAAGCTGTCTGCATCTGCTGTGATTTGCAGCCGTTCTTTTGCCGTCAGCCGTGCATGATACCGGCAATTTGGGCAGACCTTTCCTGCCTCTTGAAAGACCGTCAGCAGGACGGTATGTTGGCAGCGTGGGCATTTGAACGTTGGCTGCTCATGTGCCTTTACGCCCTCGTCGCCGTAAAACCGTTTGGTTACGGTTTTAAATAAATCATCTAACATGTTTTCTACCACCATCTGATCAGCCGCCTGACGGCAAGGCTGTTATTATTTTTTCGTTTCCTGTGTTTGCTCTAACCACTGCATTAAAAAGGCATTGTCATACGTACCGTTTTCAAATGCTGCTGTCTTGAGCAGCCGAAGCTGAAAATCAATGTTTGTTTCTACACCGTCTACCAAAAATTCCGATAACGCCCAACGCATCTTTTGAATGGCTTCTTTTCGGGTGGGGGCGTGTACAATTAGCTTTGCGATCATGGAATCATAATAGGGCGGAATGGTATACCCTTGATAGATGGCACTGTCAATCCGAACGCCCATCCCCCCCGGCAGGTGCAGAGCCTGAATGGTTCCCGGAGACGGACGGAAATTGTAATCTGGATTTTCTGCATTGATACGGCATTCAATGGCATGGCCATGCAGTACAATCTCCTCTTGCGTGAAAGGCAGTGGTTCTCCCTGTGCAATTCGCAGTTGGGTTTGTACCAGATCAATGCCTGTGACCCACTCTGTGACAGGATGTTCCACCTGAATCCGGGTATTCATTTCCATGAAGTAGAAATTCCGTTCGTGATCCACTAAAAATTCAATGGTTCCGGCATTGCAGTAGCCGCAGGCTTTTGCAGCAGCCACCGCTGCTTCCTGCATGGCATTTCGCAGTTCTGGTGTCATCAGGGGGCTGGGACTTTCCTCCAGTACTTTCTGATTTCGCCGCTGCATGCTGCAATCTCGTTCTCCAAGGGCAACGGTGTTGCCGTATTCGTCCGCAATAATCTGCACTTCCACATGGTGTGGGCCAACAATTAGTTTCTCCAGATAGACCGTATCATCTCCGAAAAACTTTTTTGCTTCTTCCTGTGCAACGTGCAGCTGTTCTTCGAGTTGTTCTTCGCTGTCCACTCTGCGAATACCCCGTCCGCCTCCGCCGGCAGACGCTTTTACCAGTACGGGATAGCCGATTTTTTTTGCCACGGCTTTTGCATCTTCCAGCGATTGGATAGCCCCCTCTGAGCCGGGAATGACAGGAACGCCAGCCGCTTTCATGGTTTCCTTGGCTCTTGCCTTATCTCCCAGCATGGAGATGCATTCTGGTGAAGGACCAATAAAGACAATATTGTTTTCTCTACAGAGTCGGGCAAATTCTGCATTTTCCGACAGAAAGCCAAAACCGGGATGAACCGCTGTTGCACCAGTTTGGCGACATGCCTCTATGATGGCATGCATTTGCAGATAGCTGTCAGCGGTTGCAGGAGGACCAATGCAGACTGCACGGTCTGCAAATTTGACATGGAGTGCCTCTCGATCGGCGGTGGAATAGACACTGACACAGCCAAGATTCTGTTCCCGGCACGCACGGATAATCCGTACGGCAATTTCTCCACGGTTGGCAATCAATACATTTTCAAAACGCATGGGGAGACTGCCTTACTGTTCCACTGCGAATTTGATTTCGCAGCTGACTGCTTTTTTGCCGTCTACACTGGCAACCGCCTTGCCAATGCCGACCGGACCTCTCTGGCTGATGATTTCGACTTCCAGATCCAGCACATCGCCGGGTACAACCTGCCGGCGGAACTTTGCCTTGTCAATACCGGCAAAGAGGGCAATTTTTCCTTTGAATTCCGGCTGGGAGAGAATGCAGACCGCACCAGCTTGTGCCAGCATTTCAACCATCAGGACACCCGGTGTAACGGGTTTTTCCGGAAAATGTCCTTTGAACCAGAAGTCATCTTCTTTGATATATTTTCTTGCAGTAATTTTCTGTCCGATTTCCATCGACAGTACTTCATCAATCAGCAGGAATGGATCTCGATGCGGAATGATTTCTTTAATCTGTTCCTGATTCAGCAATACTTCTGCCATAGCGGCTCCTTTCTTATTCCACCCGTAAAATCGGCTGGTCATATTCCACAGCTTCACCGTTGCCGACTAGAATTTCCTTGACAACGCCTTCTACTTCGCTCTGTACCTCGTTCATCAGTTTCATGGATTCAATAATAAACAGCACGTCCCCTTTTTTCACCGTATCGCCCACCTTGACAAAAGGCGGCTGGTCGGGTGCAGATGCCGCATAAAATGTGCCGACAATCGGTGCTTTTACCAACGTGCCAGCGGCAGCGGGCGTTTCTGTTTTCTGTGGTGCTGCTGGTGCAGCTGCCGAAGCAGGCTGCGGCTGTGTAACAGGTGTTGCCGATACAACTGCCGGAGAAATGCACTTCTTTCCTTTGACTGTAATGGTGCAGTTGCCAGCAGTAATTGTAATTTCTCCTAAATTCTTTTCTGCTACGATTTCTGCCAAAGCTCTTGCTGCCTCTATATTGATACCGCCATAATTTTTATCATTCATACTGTCGTCGTTCCCCCTTAGTCTGTGTACTTTTTGAAGCACAGGGTAGCATTATGTCCGCCAAAGCCCAGAGAATTGGACAGGGCAGCCTTGACCTCGCATTTCACTGGACCGTCTGTGCAGTAATCCAAATCACATTCCGGGTCAGGGGTGGTGTAACCGAGTGTCTGGTGCAGGAAGTTTTCATGGACGGACAAGGCAGAAACAATGGCTTCCACTGCACCGGTACCGCCCAGCATATGTCCTGTCATGGACTTGGTGGAGTTGATTTTAACGGCTCTGGCAGCTTCTTCGCCCAATGCTATCTTAATGGCATTGGTTTCATACTTGTCATTCAAGCCGGTGGAAGTACCATGTGCGTTAATATAGGTAATATCAGACGGCTGCAAGCCAGCTTCTGTATAGGCGTTGACCATTGCTTTTGCAGCGGCTTCGCCGTCCGGAGCGGGAGAAGTCATGTGATAAGCATCGCAGGTTGCCCCATAGCCTGCCAATTCACAGTAAATTCTTGCACCTCTTGCCTTGGCGTGTTCGTATTCTTCCAGTAACAGCACACCGCAGCCTTCACCGAGCACGAAACCGCTTCGATTCAGATCGAATGGGGTGGAAGCCTTTGCCGGATCAGATTCCTTGGTTAGTGCTTTCATCGTTTTAAAGCCGCCAATGGTAAATTCACTGACGGTGGACTCTGTACCGCCGCATAGGCAGACATCTAGATAGCCGTCTTTGATTTTACGGAAGGCTTCGCCGATGGCATGGGTTGCGGAGGAGCAGGCAGTTACGGTACAGTAATTGTCTCCCCGAAAGTTGGTCTTCATTGCCACTTCGCCGCCTGCCATGTTGGAAATCATCATAGGGACAAAGAATGGAGAAATTCGGTTCGGTCCTTTTTCCAGATAAATGCTGTGCTGTTTCTGGGTCATTTCCAGACCACCAATGCCGCAGCCGATGATGACACCGCAGCGATACGGGTCGAGATCCTTCAAATCAGAGCCGCAGTCTGCCAATGCCTGTTTGGCAGAAGCAACTGCAAATTGTGTGAAGCGTTCCATGTGGCGAATATCTTTTTTCTCCAAATAGTCTGCCGGGTCAAAATCTCTTACGATACCGGCAACGCTGACACCCACTTCCGTGGTATCAAATGTATCAATTTTAGAGATACCGAGTGTACCCTTCTTGACGTTATTCCAGAAAGTTTCCAGATTAGAGCCAAGCGGGTTGACGGTTCCCATTCCTGTAATGACAACTCGTTTCATATCGAATCCTTTCTCAAGCAGGCTCATGGAAAAGCCGCTTTTATTTTAGTTGAAAATGATTTTCTTTTTCAAATAGGAGGGATTGTTTTGCTCAATTTGTCTTTCATAGGGATTGTCCTCCCTTAAGGGAGGACAGCTTTTTCGGAGAAAAAGCAGGTGGGTGAACTGCGGTCGGGCTGGCTCAGTTTGTTACATCATTAAGCCGCCGGAGATTTCAATGGTCTGACCAGTGACATAGCTGGCATCGTCTGAACACAGGAACGAAACCACGCTTGCAATTTCTTCCGGATTGCCATATCGTCCCATTGCCACCAGACCGAGCATCTTTTCTCTCTGTTCTTCTGTCAGAGCGTCCGTCATCGGGGTTTTGATAAAGCCCGGTGCAACGGCATTGACGGTAATGCCTCTGGAACCCAGTTCCTTTGCTGCGGTTTTTGTCATACCGATAATGGCTGCTTTGGAAGCGGAATAGTTCATCTGTCCCGGATTGCCGTACAGACCGGCAACGGATGCCAGGCTGACCACTCTGCCGTGTTTCTGCCGCAGCATGACAGCCCCTACGAGCTTCATCATATTGAAGACGCTCTTCTGGTTGACTGCAATTACAGTGTCATACTGTGCTTCGGACATCCGGAGCAGCAGACCGTCTTTTGTAATGCCGGCATTGTTGACGAGTGCATCAATGCTGCCAAAACGTGCTTTGACTGTCTTTACCATTGCTTCACACTGGGCATAATCTGCTACATTGGCAGCAAATAATTCTGCCTCTACGCCGTAGGAACGGCAGGTTTCTGCTACTTTTTCCGCATTTGCCTTGTCATTGTCACTGGGATAGTGATTGATTGCGATATTGTAACCGTCCTTTGCTAGACGTTCTGCGATGCATGCCCCAATGCCTTGGGATGCACCGGTAATCAATGCAGTTGCCATATTATTACATTCCTTTCTTTTGCAACAGATTCATCAAGATGATTTTCTCAAAAAATGAGAGGATTTATCGATTTAGCAATGTTTCTGCCTGACGCATCATTTCCTGAATGACTTCTGCACACGGCTTGATGTCATGAATCATGCCGGCGATCAGACCGCACAGGAAAGAGCCTTCTTCTACGTTGCCGTCTACGACTGCCTTTCGCAGGGAACCCACGGTCAGGGCTTCAAAGTCTTCCGGCGGAGCAGCGTTTTTCTCCAGTTCCAGCAGTTTTTTTGTAAATTTGGTCTTGACGCCACGGCACGGACTGCCAGAGAAGACACCAGTTACTGCATTGTCTGTATCTTTTGCCTTAAGTACCAAATTTTTATAGTTCTCGTGAATCTGGCACTCTTCGGTTGCCAAGAAGCGTGTGCCGACCTGTACGCCCTCTGCACCAAGCATAAAGGAAGCGGCAATCCCTCTGCCGTCAGCAATGCCACCGGCAGCAATGACGGGAATAGAAACGGCATCCACGACCTGCGGAACTAAACACATGGTGGTATTCTGACCGATATGACCGCCGGATTCCGTGCCCTCTGCAATGACGGCATCTGCACCGGAACGCTCCATCCGTTTTGCCAAAGCAACAGATGGCACAACGGGAACGACTTTAATACCAGCTTCTTTCCAAGCTGCCATGTATTTCCCCGGATTGCCGGCACCTGTGGTAATCATGGGAACGTGTTCTTCAATGACCAGTTGTGCCAGTTCTTCGGCATTTGGACTCATCAGCATGATATTGACACCGAACGGCTTGTCTCCTACCTTTTCCTTGCAGATACGAATCTGTTCTCTTAAATAGTCAATTGGGGCACTGCCGCCAGCAATGATGCCGACACCGCCGGCATTGGTCACAGCAGCAGCAAGGGTGCTTTCTGCGACCCATGCCATACCACCCTGTAAAATCGGATATTCACATCCGAATAGGTCTGTAATTCTGGTTTTCATTTGTATCATTCCTTTTTCATGATTTTATGTAAGAAAACGGGCAGATGTATACTGTCCTCTATTGCAAACAACGGTGTTGTTTGCAGTGCCGCTAAAAGCGGCTGCAAAGCCATCGGCTTTGCGAGGACAGTATGAACGGCGGCTCTTGGTGGCAAAGCCACCACCGGCAATTCATTGCCGGTATTGCAAAATTGTAGATTTTGCAGTAGAGCCTAGTATAAATGACCGTTTTCCATCGCTTGTTAATATTCCATGATGATGGCAGCATAAGTTAAGCCAGCACCGAAGCCAACCAGACAAATCTTATCGCCTCTCTGTACCTGTCCCGTTCGGATGCCTTCGTCCAGTGCAATTGCAATAGAGGCACTGGAGGTATTGCCATGATGGTCGATATTGACAACGACCTTTTCCATTGGTTGCTTTAGATACTTCATTGCCGTTTCAATAATCCGCATATTTGCCTGATGGGGAATGATTTTGTCAAGTGTGTTTAGGTCGAAATCAATTTTTTCTGCTGCTGTCCGAGCAGCTTTTTCCAAAGCATGTGTTGCAAAGCGATAGACTTCCTTGCCATCCTGTAACATGGTATATTCCCATGCCTGCGGAGCGAGCCACATATCCGGATCGTGATATGCCATCTCTTTTTTCGCCTTGATAAACGGAGAGCGAGGCAGTGCACTGTGTGCATACAGATATTTTGCACCCGTGCCATCTGCACCCAGATGACTGGTGTACAGTGCATCCGGTGCATATTCGATCACGGCTGCTGCTGCTCCATCTCCAAATAAAATGCAGGAAGAACGGTCACTGTAGTTTGTAATTTTGGACAGACTTTCATTTGCAACCACCAATGCGTATTTCATTGTGCGGTCTGTCATGAGAAAGCGGTGTGCCGTATCCATCGCATAAACAAAGCCGGAGCAGGCAGCGTTCAGGTCAAAACAAGCGGCATTGACTGCTTTGATTTCCCGCTGTACAATACAGGACATCGACGGTGTACTATATTCACTGGTAATGGTGGTGTCAATCAGCAGCCCGATGTCTGCCGGATCAATGCCTGCGGTTTCGATCGCCTGCTTGGCTGCTTCAGCCCCCATATACCATGTGGGTTCGCCGTCGGAAACGTGCCGGACGCTGATACCGGTTCTTGTCCGAATCCATTCATCATTGGTGTCCACCATCTCTGCCAGATCCGCATTGGTCAGCGTACAGGGCGGTGTATAACTGCCAGTACCTAAAATGTGAATGCCCATGCAAAAAAATCCTCCATTCCTATTGTTTCAAATCAAAATTTGTGGTATGATAGGAGCATGGATGACTGTGAAACAGTCCGCCGCACATATTCATACATTTTACATTATAAAGGATTTCGGCACAATTTGCAATGCGGAAACCTGTTATTTTCCGCCGCTTTGGAACAAATCCTATTTTTTGCACAAAATATTGATTTTGTTTTTGTGCATTTTGTTCCTTTTTCCGAAATTCAAACCGAAAGGATGGTTACGATTATGACAGTTTCTCTTTTTTCCGGACAGGGTTCTCAGTATACAGGTATGGGCTTGGATTTGTTGGCAGCGTATCCGGCGTTGTCTGCCATTTATGATACGGCTTCGGCTGTACTGGGCTTTGACCTAAAAGATGTCATTCAGAACGGCGAGAATGCCACACTTGCCCGTACGATTTATGCACAGCCTGCCATTATGGCAACATCGCTTTGCTGTTTGGCGGCAGCGAAAGAACAGGGCTATACATTTGATGCAGTTGCCGGTCATTCTCTGGGAGAGTATGCTGCTATGGTAGCATCTGGTATGCTGTCTCTGGAGGATGGATTTCGGGTGATTAAGGCACGTTCGGAGGCAATGGAGGCAGCGGCACAGCAGGCAAATGGTGTGATGTGTGCCATTTTGAAGCTGAAGCCGGAAGAGGTAGAACGAATTTGTACCGAAACAGAGGGGTATGTTGTGCCGGCAAATTATAATTCCAGTGTACAGACGGTCATTGCTGGAGACAAGCCGGCAGTCGAAGCCGCAGCCGCAGCCTGTGCAGCATTAAAGGCACGGACGAAAATGCTTGCGGTTGCCAGTGCGTTCCATACTAAATTCATGCAGCCGGCAGCAGATGCCTTTTATGCTGCGATTCAGGATATTACTTTTCAAAAGCCGTCTGTTCGATTCTATTCCAACGTATTGGGCACAGAACTCACAGACTTTTCGGATATGCCGTCTCTGCTGGCAAAGCATATTGTTTCGCCGGTTCGCTTTACGCAGGAGCTGGCACAGATGCAGGCAGATGGTGCGGATACCTTTATAGAATTTGGACCAAAGTCCGTACTGACTGGACTGGTCAAGAAAACATTGAAGGATGTAACGGCGAAAAATTGTGAATCGGTAGAGACCTTAAAAGGGGTGATGGCATAATATGGAGCATTATACCTTAATCGGGCATCCACTGGGGCATTCTATGTCCCCATGGATTCATAAACGGTTGTTTCAACTTTCCGGACGGGCGGCGGACTATACGCTGACGGATCTTGTGGCAGAGGATTTGACCCTGCAAATTGACGACTTGCGTGCCTTGAACGGGTTTAATGTTACGATTCCGCACAAGGTAGAAATTATTCCCTTTCTGGATGATATGGCAGCCTCCGCACAGCGGTACCAGTCGGTGAATTGTGTGGTGAATCGAAACGGAAATCTGATTGGCTATAATACCGATTGTGATGGCTTCCTGCGTTCTGTGGAATCGTTTCCGCTGAGTGGCAAAGTGCTATTACTGGGCTGCGGTGGTGTCGGACGGATGATGGCAACGGAAGCCGTGCTGCATGGAGCAGATTTGACCATTGGTATTTTGGAGCGGCATCTACCCTTGGCACATACCTTTGCAGAAGAACTGCGGGAAATGATTCCCCGTGCAAAGGTACGCTATGCACTGACCGCAGAGCTGGATGAACCGTTTGACTTGCTGTTGAACAGTACGCCGGTGGGAATGTATCCGCACATAGAGGCAATGCCATTGTCGGAGAATTTGCTTACAAAATGCGGCACTGTCTTTGATGTGATTTATAATCCAACGGAAACCAAGCTGGTGCAAACGGCAAAAACAATGGGGAAGCCCGTCTGCGGCGGAGCAGCAATGTTGGTCTGGCAGGCAGTCAAGGCACATGAAATCTGGAATGAAGACACCTATTCCAATGAACAGATTCAAACATTGATTGCCGAAATGGAGGCAGAAATACAGCGTTTATTTCCGATCAAGGGGGAGAGAAGATGACACTATTTTTATGTGGTTTTATGGGATGTGGGAAAACGGCATTGGGGCGTGTGTTGGCAGATCGGCTGCAAATGCCGCTGATCGATATGGATGCGGAAATTGTTCGGCAGACTGGCATGACGATTCCGGAAATTTTTGAACAAAAGGGCGAAGAAGCATTCCGAGAACTGGAATCAGACATGGTCAGGACATTAGCGCAGCAAACTGGTATTGTTTCCTGCGGTGGCGGTGTGATGGTGAATCCGGTCAATGCGGTTATTGTGCAGCAGTATGATGGGATTATCATTTATTTGCAGCAGTCGTTTGAAGTTTGTTATGAGCGGATTCGGAATGACAAAAATCGTCCGCTTGTACAGCGTCATACAAAGGAAGAATTACAACAGTTATTTCAAGAGCGGGAGCGTTGGTATCAGGTCAATGCAACCTATTCTATCCTCGCCGGCAGCACGCCGGAAGAATCAGCAGAGCGTGTGATAAAAATTCTGAAAAAATGGAGTCCGGCGTTTCTGCCCAAGGAGGAGGTATAAATACTTGCGGAAAATGGATTTTTGTATCTGTATTATTTTTGGCTGTGTTTTGGCGGTGGGAGCAGGGGGCTTTCTGCTGGGGTGGGAAACTGCACCGGATGCTGCAACGAGTTCCTTGTCATGGGAACAATGTGATACTATTTATGTTAAGATTCTGGAAAAACAGGACAACTATTTTCATGTGGAAGGGTTATCTGTGAATGATATCAATGGACAAGGAGAATATACCTTTTCGTTGGAAGAGAATGTGAAACTACTCTGGCGAGGCACGGAGATTACCGCAGCAGATTTGCAGGTGGGGGACAATCTTGCCATTACCTATAACGGTGAGGTGCTGGAAACCTATCCTGCACAATTTACACAGGTGCTGCAAATTAAGAAGCTATCGTAAAGTGATGGTTTCTATTGCGATTAGATGATACCATGCAAACAAATCAGCCAAATCAAAGAAGGAGTTATCAATTATGACCATCTATCATGCCGTAATCCACACCATGACCGAAGCCGGTACGATACCGCATGGCTTTTTGACGGTGGAGAACGGAAAAATTACCCGTGTGCAGGCTGGTGACCCAGATGTCATTGCAGAGGGGGACATGGATGCAGAGGGAAGTGTGTTGCTGCCGGGTTTCATTGATGCCCATACTCATCTTGGTATTTTGGAAGACGGATTGGATTTTGAGGGAGACGACTGCAATGAATGTACAGACCCGTTTACACCGCATCTGCGAGCCATTGACGGCGTAAATCCGCTTGACCGTTGTTTTTCGGAGGCACTGGCTGCCGGTGTGACGACGGTCATGACCTCACCGGGCAGTGCGAATCCCTGCGGCGGAACGATGCTGATTCTCAAGACTGCCGGACACTGTGTGGATGAGATGATGCTGGAGTTTGGCGGCATTAAATTTGCACTTGGTGAAAATCCCAAAAACGTCTATCACGGACGGGACGAAATGCCGTTTACCCGAATGGCAACAGCGGCAATCATTCGGGAGGGACTCTATAAGGCAAAACGTTATCTGGAGCAGTGGGAGGCAGTTGAGGAGGCAGAAGACCAGCCGGATTATGATGCCAAATGTGAAGCGCTGCTGCCGCTGCTGCGGAGAACCTACAAGGCACATTTTCACTGCCATCGGGCAGACGATATGATGACTGCCATCCGGATTGCAAAGGAATTTCACCTAGATGCCGTGTTGGTGCATGGCACAGAGGGGCACCGGATACCGGATGTGATTCAGAAGGCAGGCATACCAGTGATTTGCGGACCGATGCTCTGCGACCGCTGCAAGCCGGAACTGCAATATCTGGAAATCACCACGCCGAATACACTTTATCAGCACGGGATTCCGATTGCACTTTGTACCGACCATACGGTGATCCCGATTCAGTATTTGCCGACAACGGCGGCTTTAGCGGTAAAGGGCGGTTTGCCGTATGAGGCGGCATTGCAGGCAATTACTGTAATGCCAGCAAAGATTTTGGGTATTGCAGATCGTGTGGGCAGTCTTGCAGTGGGGATGGATGCGGATTTACAGCTGTATCATGGTGATCCGCTGGACTTGCAGTGTGACCCGTGGCTTGTCATGGTGAACGGAGAAATTGTGAAACATACCATATCATAAAACAACAGCACGCACTGCCCATTTTTGGACAGTGCGTGCTGTTTTGGCATGAACTGAAGAATTATGGCTTGGAGAGGATAATCAGGCTTCTTTTCTTTGGGCGGTATCTTCTCGCTGTTGTTCATAGAGATCGGTTAAGAATTGTTCTAGTTTGCCCTTGTTGCGTTCTGTGAGAACGACATATTTTTCTAAAATAGAAAGCATATCGTCCTGTACAAGGGCGGCATTTTTTCCTTTGGGGAAATTGGTACGTTCGGCGAGATAATCTAAACTGACATCATAGTATTCTGCCAACTGAATGGCACGAGAAAATGGCAATTCTCGTTCGCCCTTTTCGTATTTCCCATAGTATTGTGCCGTTGTACCTAAATAGGCTGCGACATCCGTTTGCGTTTTGTCTGCATCTTCTCGCAGATCTTTAATTCTTTGGTAGAATGCCATAGTGTCACTTCCTTTTTTCTAAAATTTTATCACAACTGACAAAAAGATGTTTACTTTTTAATCTAAATAGATTATAATAAATGATAGATAGTCAGATATGATTTCTAAAATTGGAAAAGGGAGTCGATTTTTTATGAGAACGAACATTGTTTACAAAGGAATTTCCCTGCTGTTGACGGTTTTGTTGTTGCTGGGAATGGAGGTAGTTATGCCGATGAATCAGGTAAGTGCAAGTGGATATGATGCTTCTGCGGCGGTTTCTTATGCGAAGACCTACTGGAGCAATTATAATTCGAGTTATGTGAATTATAACGATATTGGCAATGACGGTGCAAATTTTGTATCGCAGTGTTTGCATGCTGGCGGACTGGAAATGACAGACGGATGGTATTGGTATTCCCGTAATAATCGCTCCGCTTCGTGGGCTTCCTGCCCGTCCATGTACGATTATTTCAAAGGGGCTGGCTATACGATGATTGAAAATCCGTCTGACAATCAGATATTGGCAGGGAATCCGGTGTTATACTATAGTTCCGCAAAGGGAAGATGGTCATACGCTGCAATTTGTGTCGGAAGGGACAGCTCCGGCATGCCGGTGGTGGCGGCGCATAATCATGATTACTATGGTTTGGATTGGAAACTGGGAACAGGATGGTCAAAACGGTGTACGATTTTGATGAATACGCAAAATCCGCTGTCTAATTTATTTCTGTGGATAAAGAATGTTATGCGGTTGGAGAGACTGTAAATTTTTCTTTTGACCTCTTGCAGCAAAAAGTTAAAATCACACATTCGCTGTCGTTCTGTCGTCAAAATGGCAGGATGACGGCGAAAAAAATAAAAAATCTTGTCGTCAAAACTGAAAAAAGGCGATTCCTGCAAAAATTGTCTTGACAAACCCCGAAAAGTAGAGTAAAATAGAAATAATCAAATCAAATACATCATAATAATAACCGGCAGGGTGCTTGTCCGGTAGGAAAAAAGCTGTTTGAGCGCGTTCAGTTCGATTGGATGCCCTTGACAGTTTTTGTGTATCCGGATAAAAAATACCGGTTCAGAAAAAATGGAGGGAACGAAAATGGGAATGTGCGAAAAGTTCGGAAAACAGGGACTGACATTCGATGATGTGCTGCTGATTCCGGCAGAGTCTGATGTTACCCCGAATATGATTGACCTGCGGACGACGCTGGCTGGAAATGTTCAGCTGAACACCCCGATTATGACGGCAGCCATGGATACCGTGACAGAGGCAGCGATGGCAATTGCAATCGCAAGAGAGGGCGGTATCGGTATTATTCATAAAAACATGTCCATCGAGCAGCAGGCAGACGAAGTGGACAAGGTGAAGCGGTCGGAAAATGGTGTCATTGTCAACCCGTTCTCTCTGACAGAAGATCGTTTGGTTGCCGATGCCGATGAGCTGATGGGCAAATATAAGATTTCCGGCGTTCCCATTGTAGACCGTACTGGTAAGTTGGTCGGGATTATTACCAACCGGGATATGCGGTTCTTAACCGATTACAGCGCCCCGATTTCCGAGGTGATGACCAAGGAAAATCTGATTACCGCACCAGTTGGCACCACAATGGAAGAAGCACAGAATATCCTGCGGAAGCATAAGATTGAAAAGCTCCCACTGGTGGATGAAAATGGCTATCTCAAGGGCTTGATTACCATCAAGGATATTGAAAAGGCAGTACAGTTCCCGAATTCCGCAAGAGATGAGAAGGGTCGTTTGCTTTGCGGTGCTGCCATTGGTGTGACTGCAAATGTTGTAGAGCGTGCCCATGCATTGATTGATGCACAGGTAGATGTGTTGGTATTGGATTCTGCACATGGTCATAGTAAAAATATTATGGATTGTCTGCGGAAGGTAAAGGCTGCTTTCCCTGATACCCCGGTTATTGCCGGGAATATTGCCACAGCAGAAGCCGCAGAAGCCCTCATTCAGGCTGGTGCAGATGCGGTAAAGGTTGGCATTGGTCCAGGTTCCATCTGTACTACTCGTGTGGTTGCTGGAATTGGCGTTCCACAGATCACAGCCGTTTACGATGTTGCCAGTGTGGCAAAGAAGTATGGCATTCCGGTTATCGCAGATGGTGGTATTAAGTATTCTGGTGACATTGTAAAAGCATTGGCGGCTGGTGCCAATGTGGTTATGCTGGGATCTCTGTTGGCTGGCTGTGAAGAATCTCCAGGAGAAACCGAAATCTATCAGGGCAGACGCTTTAAGGTATACCGTGGTATGGGCAGTCTGGCAGCCATGGCAAATGGCTCAAAAGACCGGTATTTCCAGGAGGGTGCAAAGAAACTTGTGCCAGAGGGAGTCGAAGGCCGTGTACCATATAAGGGGAGTGTGGCAGACAGCATATTCCAGTTGGTCGGCGGCATTCGTTCTGGTATGGGTTACTGTGGTTGTAAGACAATTCCGCTGCTGCATGAAAAGGCAAAGTTTGTACAAATTACTGGTGCAGGTCTGATTGAAAGCCATCCGCATGATATTCAGATCACCAAGGAAGCTCCGAATTATTCTGCGCATGTATAACATATTAAAATAGAAGTTACTTGTATGCGGGCAGTATCGTTTTATCGGTACTGCCCGTTTTTTACTTTGTAGGAAAAAGAGTTTGCTTTATTGTGATATGTTACAAAGAAAATTCAGAAAATTTGTTTAATTTTAATTTGGAAAACACTTGACAAAATTGGAAAAATCAGCTCCAATAAAAATGGAGAAAATACATTAAAAAGTATATTTTCTTTTGACAGAAATTTGTGATAGATAGATAACATATAATTATAAGAGTGTTCGTTTTGTTTTTATTATGTAAGGAGGAATCGTTTATGAAAAAGGCAATTAGTGTTTTAGCAGCAGGCGTAATGGCATTGTCTTCTTTGCTGGTATTGGGTGTCAGTGCAGAAGAAACTTATGCTCTTGGCGATGTGGATATGGACGGTATTATAACTGGACACGATACAGCAATGGTATCTCGTTATGTGCTGGATGATACCTATACATTGACAGAAGAACAGTTGCAGCTGGCGGATGTGAACGGCGATGGCGAAGTGAATCAGGCAGATGCAGATAGGCTCTATAATGAAATGCAGGAGTACTTTTTAGGAAATGTCTCTATGCAAAAGACGTATAATGCATATGACAAAAATACAGGGGATTATATCGAGAAGAAAAGGGATTTTTTGTCTATCGAAGATGGTGTAGTTATTTTGACATACTGTGAAAATCAGCTTGCCAATGTTGAGGATGAATGGACACAGGTACAGAAGCATTTGGCAGATGTAAATTTAGATGGCATCATTGATTTGACAGATATTTGTGGCGTTTTTTATTTATCTACGCATGCTGCTGCATACCCTACAAATAAAAGAAATTATTTTGGAAATGATGGACAGTATTACGTTGGAACAATTCATATTACACCTGTAGAAAATCCAGATACAGGTTTTACGGATTTGATGATTAGTGGCGAAAATGAAGATGAACCAGTAGTTGCCAGTGGAAATTTTGAAAATCTTATCAATGCACAGTGAAATACTTTTTGGAAGGCAACGCTTGTACAATTACAGAAGAAAATCCTGAATATTTCTATATATATGACATCAAAATAAAAATTATTTGTATACGGACAGTATCATTTTATTGGTACTGTCCGTTTTTGTAGTTTAATTGGTTTCGTTTTCGATTGCAGCCACTAATAAATTCCATGTAGCACGGTCAACCATACCGGTGGGTTTGCGTCCGGTGAGATTTTGAAATACCTGTACAGCTCGTTGTGTTGCTGCATCATACATGCCTGTCAGCTGTAATTCTCCTGTATTCGGATATCGCAGCCGCAGTGTTTTCAATATGCTTTGCACTACCAATACTGGAAACCCAGTTTCGCCGCCGCCTAATATTTCCCGATTGTTGCCGAATACAGATAGTTTTGTTGGCGGCTGTCCAATTTGTTTGCGGTATTGTGCGACAATGGCATCCCATGTAGTACGGTTTGTTTCTCCATTCGGACGCAGCCCATTTTTTTGTTGAAATGCCCGTACAGCGAGAGCGGTTTCTCGTCCATAGATGCCATCTGGCACAACTTGGGGCATGGTTTCATCATAAAAGGAAAGACTATAAAGATACCGCTGTAATTCTCGGATGTGATTGCGGCGATCTTCGTTTGTATATGCCATGGATGGTTCCCCCTTTGGTTAAGAGATGACATAGCCTGGATTTTGGTAAGGCTGTTTTTCATAGCCATATTTTAAGTCGGTATATACACGTGTAATATCGTTCCATGTGGCAACATTTGCATTTCCTGACTCAGGCAAGCCAAACAGACGTTGAAATGCTGCCACAGCAGCACGTGTCATAGGGCCAAAATAACCGGTTGCCCGAACAGAGCCTATTTCAGGGTAGGTTTGCCCAATATAGTTTAAGTACGTTTGTAAAATTTTTACATAGGGGCTGGTGACGCCTTCTTGCAGCAATACCCCCGGAAACGGTACAATTTCCTCTTCCGAACCAGTTGGTTCCGGCAGGGATTCAATAATGCCGGTGTAGGCACGGTACAAATCGTACCATGTTGCACGGTCTACAATGCCGGTTTGCGGTAAGCCATAGGTTTTTTGAAAAGACTTGACAGAGTCTTCTGTTTGGCTGCCGAAGTAGCCTGTAACGGCAACCGGCAGTACAGTGGAATAATAGGCACCGACCATGGCAAGATAGTATTGCATACTGCGAACTGCCTGCCCCTGCATACCAATGTGTAAATCTTCTGTATATTGAGTAGGAAATTCTTCCTGTGCGATGCCTTCTGAATCCAGTTCTGCTAATCGTTTTACACTGGTATAGATGTAAGCAATTCGATACCAGGTTGCTTCATCTACAATACCCGTTGGTGCAAGGTTGAAAATTTCCTGAAACTTGAGTACGGCAGATTGTGTAGCATAGTCATAGACACTATTGACATTTGCAATTTTTGGAATGGCTGGATAATTGCGGGAGATGCGGTTTAATTGGATTTGCAGGGTGCGGACATCTTCTCCAGAATAGCCTAGTTCAATTGCAAATCCGGGATAAGATGGAGTCGCTGATCGAACCGGTGCATTTCGTACTAGTTCAATATCGTCACCATAATAATATCTTAATATATCATACGCATCATATCCCTGATTTGCCAAATCTACTGTACCCCATTGAGAAAGTCCGTCACAAGTGACGGTTGTGCCGTTGCAAAAAGCAGCGAAAAGTGGTTCGGTCGTACCCTGTCGGCGAATATAGCTGTTAATCTGTTCATCTACGAGTTGGCTGATATTTTCAAAAACATCACGGCCATTGATAAATTTTTGGTCATACTGGGTAGAATCTGTAATATCAAAGTCATATCCTCTGGAGCGGTACCACTCTGTATAAATGCGATTTAGAGCGAATGTCATAATTACATAGATATTGGCACGCAGAGAGGCTTCTGGCCAGGTCGGATAGATTTCACTGGAAGCAACATTTTTCACATAATCTGGAAATGGTATCGTGACGACATTGCCATCGTTGCTGGGTTTTCCCAGATGGACAGTAATCATTTCCGGAATAAAAGGTTCTCCTCTTGGCATAAGCACGTTCTCCTATTGATCAGCCGTGGAAGCCGGTATTTTTATGGATTGGATGGAATGGAAAAATATTGTTTTGTCTGCTGTGGTTTAATCCGGAAACCGAGGCTCTGTGTTTTCATATACAACAGTTGGTGGATTTTCTCCCGGCCGTTTTGGCAGTGGAATCATAGCGAATTTCTGGAGAGAGGTAATGCCGGGAAAAATGGGAAGTCCACGGCTTTCCATGCGAAAATAGTCGGGATGGTAGACCGTCACATCATAGCTTTGGTATAGTTGTCTGTCAGTGGAAGAGGCATTTGGATTCAGTTCTGGAGCCGGTAATGGAATATGATCTGTTTCTCCACTTTCATTTGTCATGCCGCTGAAGTATAGCCTGCTGTTTCCCTCTTCCATGGCAGAGACGGTTACAGTGACATTGGGTAATGGCAAGGCTTCACTTCCAGTACGGGTAATGACTTTTAAGAAGCCATATGCAGTATTGGGTGCAATTTTAGGGACTGGTTCTAATTCTACCACAGGTGTTTTTTCTTCCGGCAGGATAGAGGAAAGTAATTCTGTTGGGATCGGACTGACAGGTGGCGGTTCGGTTGTTGCTGCATTATCTGAGGAAGTTGTGGGAGATTCTGGTTCGGGTGGTGTTACAATATCAGATGACAGTGGTTCTGATGTAGGGGCTTCTGTTGGTGCTGTTGATTCTGGCGGTAGATTTTCTGGCGACATTACAGGGGACTCTGGTACAGATGAGGATGTAGGGATTGGCGGCAAATCGGGTGCAGATGGGAAAGCGTTTGTTTCTGTTGTCGGTGTTGTGATCGTATCTGTCACGTCTGTTATTGATTGGGATTCGGTTATTGTTTCCTGTGCCGGATGGGCACGGCGGTAAAGCTGCATCATTTCAGCCTGATATTCCGCAGCGGTTTTGGGTTTTTGCTGCATAGAAATGCCCTCCTTGAAAATTTGATTTTGGTGCAGTATATGCAGCAGCTGTTAAAAACAGAACAGGGGAAACACAATGATGTGCTTCCCCTGCATTAGATTTTTAATTTTAAGAGGCATCTGTTGCCAGTGCTTCTCGTCGAAACAGGAAGGAGATACACCAAACGGCAGAAATGGCAACTAAAATATAGATGGTTCTGCTGATGATAGAGGCTGCTCCACCGAATAACCATGCCACTAAATCAAACTCGAAAATGCCGACCAATCCCCAGTTGATACCGCCGATAATCAATAAAATCAATGCGAGTTTATCCCACATATCCAAACCACCTCGTTTCTTGTTCACAGCATTGCTGTGCAGAGATAGCATATCCAAAGTAAGCGGAAACTATGCAGAGGTTTGAAACGAAATTGATAAAAATAGTATAAAATTCCTTTTACATTTCATATAATTTAGTCATATTGCCTAAAAATCCGAAAAAAAAGCATTTTTTCCGAAAAATGCTTGACGATTTCCGAAAAGTACGGTATAATAGAAACAGTGAGAATAATGTTGAATTATTATCACTCGTTTTGTTGTCTCCTTTCTTTTGTTCTACATATGTTTTTCGCCGCTGGAGCATTTCCAGCGGCAATTTTTTTATTTATTTTGCAAACAACAAGAAAGCAGGAATGCATTTTTGTGCATTCCTGCTTTTTCGTCAGCATTTGTCATTTTAAAATGTGTTAGATTCTGCATCTGGATTGCAGGGATCCTCTGGCCATTCCTCTTTATATTCCGAATCCACACCGAGGTATTCTTCTAAGCAGATACCAAGTTTTTGGATTTCCTGTGCAATTTCTACGCCGACATAGCGAACATGCCAGGATTCGTATTGATAGCCGGTAATGGATTCCTTTCCCTGCGGGAATCGAATGATAAAGCCGTAGTCCGCACAGTGTTCTTCCAGCCATTTTGCTTCTTCGGTATCATCAAATTCATTGCTGATGTCATTGAAATCAATGACCATACCGGTTTGGTGTTCAGAGTGACCCGGTCGGGCAGAGTAGGTATCTGCCTCTTTCCAACCGTCCCGCACACAGTATTCCTGATAGACCGTCAGCTGATCCTGATAGGAGCGGTAGTCAGAGGCATCAAAGAGGTTTAAGCCGGCTTCTTGGGCATCGTTGATCATTTTATTCAGTGCCTTTTGTGTTTCGGACGTCAATCCCTGTGGATCATAGGATTCGGGCAAAGAATAGGTTTTGTTGACAATCAAAATGTCATCTACATAGGTACAGCCGTCCTGTTCTTCCAGATGTCGAACCGTAACAGGAATTTCGGCAGAAACATTGGGATCATTTTTTGCTGTAACAGAGATGGTACAGGTACCGGGTGCAATGCCTTTCACCGTACCAGTTTCATCTACCGTTGCAATTTCCTCATCACTGGATGTCCAAATTAAATGGCTGCTGTTTGCAGCTCCATGAGCGGAGAGCGAGACTTTAATTGGTGCAGCGGCATCTTCCAGTACGGCAAGATATGTGGTGTTGGGGGTAATGGAAACAATATCTGCATTGGCAGTATCGTTTCCATTCTGATTTGTTTGCTGGGCATCCGGATCACGATTGTCACTCAGACTGCTCTGATTTGCAGCAAGAGAGGAATCATCGGGCTTGTCTTTATTATTTTGGACTGTATGGATAATCAATCTGGCTGCGAAGCCGCCGATCAGAATCAACGCATAGACAGCTATGACAATTGCCCACATTTTTCTGCCTTTGGGCAGCCGAATCCGTTCTTTTGGTTCTGGTTCTGGAATTTCTTCCAATGTATCAATATCTGGCCATACTTCAGACGAAACTGGATCCTCTTGGTCTGGCATAGCATGTGAGACAATCGGACGTTTTTGGAGTCGTGGTAACGGTTCTCTTTTTGGCTGTGGCTGAATGATAGGCCGCCACGGGTCTGCTTGTTCTGTGGACGATTTTGGATTGGGTATTGGGGTATGTTGAATTGGCTGTTCTGTTGAAACTGGACGAGAAGCCGCTGCCTGTTGAGTAGGTTTGTCTGTCGAAGTCGGACGAGAAGCCGCAGTCCGTT